>CAZWQC010000131.1:0-7226 GCA_964635785.1 uncultured Ectothiorhodospiraceae bacterium | reverse complement strand
TGCGCGATCTGGCAATGTTTGAATTGACATACAGCGCGGGGCTTCGGGTAGCCGAGCTGGTCGGCTTGAATTTGGCGGATCTCGACCTTGCGGCGGGCTTGGTCAAAGTGACCGGAAAGGGCCGCAAGACCCGCTATGTGCCGTGCGGACAGCCAGCACGTGCACGACTTACGCAATGGCTGGGATTGCGCAAACATTGGCTGGCCGCCGGCGAAACGGCTTTGTTCATTACCCGCCGAGGTCACCGACTAGGCGCACGCACGGTGCAAAAACGGCTGACTCGGCGGTCACGGGCCACGGCGTTGGATACTTCGCTGTATCCGCACCAGCTGCGTCATGCCTGCGCCACCCATTTACTGGAATCCTCCGGTGATCTGCGTGCGGTGCAAGAACTGCTCGGTCACGCCGACATCAGCACAACCCAGATCTATACCCAAGTCGACTTCCAGCAACTCGCCCGCGTCTACGAATGCTGTCACCCACGCGCCCATCAAGCAAAGACCGCGACACCGACGGACGAAACGTGATAGCCTGGCGTCTTGCGAGTTGATCATAACAAGCCATTCGCTTAGTACTGGCGAGCGTTATTGCAGTTACCTCGGATCGATCGTTTCATAAGTGTTCGCATCCCTAGCCTGCAGCGGGAAGGGATGCAAGAGGATTATCTACAAAAACTTTTGAAACAATGGATAACGGATCGGGAGAAGTTTGATGCAGCAAGCACACGGCACGACGGTACTCGCCGTGCGTCGCGAAGGACGAACCGTTTTTGGCGGGGACGGGCAAGTCACCTTGGGCAACACCATTATGAAAGGCAATGCCCGCAAGGTTCGCCGACTTTATCAAGGCAAAGTCTTGGCTGGCTTCGCCGGCGGCACGGCGGACGCCTTTACGCTATTCGAACGTTTCGAGGCCAAGCTGGAACAACATAGCGGCCAGCTAACCCGCGCGGCCGTCGAATTGGCGAAAGACTGGCGTACCGATCGCATGTTACGTCGTTTAGAGGCTGTGCTCGCCGTCGGCGACAATCAAGGCTTATTGATGCTGTCGGGTAATGGCGATGTCATCGAGCCAGAAGGCGACTTGGTCGCCATCGGTTCGGGCGGGCCTTATGCACAAGCGGCGGCCCTCGCGCTGATACAGCACACGGCGCTAGACGCCCGCGATATTGTCGAGCAAGCGTTGACCATTGCCGCCAGCATTTGTATCTATAGCAACACCCACCTTTCCATCGAAGAGCTGTAACACCGGAATACGCCGGCCGATTCGAGAGTTACGATGTCCCAAATGACACCCCGAGAAATCGTCAGCGAACTTGACAAACACATTGTCGGTCAGACCGAAGCCAAACGCGCTGTCGCCATTGCCTTACGCAACCGCTGGCGGCGGCAGCAATTGCCGGAAGCCTTGCGTGTCGAGGTCACCCCCAAGAATATCCTGATGATCGGCCCGACCGGCGTGGGCAAAACCGAGATCGCCCGGCGGCTTGCCAAACTGGCCCAAGCACCCTTCATCAAAGTCGAAGCGACGAAATTTACTGAGGTCGGCTACGTTGGCCGCGACGTCGAATCGATCATTCGCGACTTGAGCGATGTCTCCATGAGCTTGGTTCGAGCACACGCCATGGAAGCCGTCAAAAACCAAGCGGCAGAGCGCGCCGAGGAGCGCATTCTCGACATCCTTCTACCGCGACCTCGCGGTTTCGACGACGAGGCCGGACAGACCGGCGTAGTCACCCGGCAGAAGTTCCGCAAAAAGCTGCGCGAAGGCCACTTGGACGACAAGGAAATCGACGTCGAAGTGCAAATGCCGACTGCCGGCATTGAGATCATGACCCCTCCGGGAATGGAAGAAATGGCCTCGCAGCTGCAAAACGTCTTCCAGAACTTGAACTCACAACAAACCCGCCAACGCCGGATGTCGGTCAAGGAAGCCATGAAAGTCCTCACAGAGGAAGAAGGGGCGCGGATGATCAATGACGAGGATCTCAAAACCGCGGCGGTCAATAACATCGAACAAAACGGCATTGTGTTCATCGACGAGATCGACAAAGTCGCCGGACGCCGCGATGGCCATTCCCCAGATGTCTCGCGTGAAGGGGTGCAGCGGGATTTGTTACCTCTGGTCGAGGGCAGTACCGTGAACACGAAATACGGCATGGTGCGAACCGATCATATCTTGTTCATCGCCTCCGGTGCGTTCCACGTGGCGAAACCGTCGGACTTGATCCCTGAACTGCAAGGGCGGCTGCCGATTCGGGTTGAATTAAAAGCGTTGAAGGCCGGAGACTTCGTGCGCATTCTCACCGAACCGGATGCCTCGTTGACTCGCCAATACCGTGAGCTTTTGGCGACCGAAGATGTCCATATCGAGTTTACCGACGCTGCGATCTCGCGGATTGCTCAGATTGCGTTCGACGTCAACGAACGAACGGAGAATATCGGTGCCCGGCGATTGCATACCGTGATGGAGCGCTTACTGGAGGAGATTTCGTTTGCCGCATCCGACCAAGCCGGTGACCATATCGCGATCGATGCCGGTTATGTCGATCAACATTTGGGCGATCTGGCAGCCGATAACGACTTGAGTCAATATATCCTGTGATGGGCAACGGCTAGCCGGATAGACCGAGCTCAAGGCAGTCGCAAGTATTTCGAAACGATTGATAACGAGTCTTTTGCGTATTCTCCGGAGCTCAAGACGCCGCGAGATTTTGCAAGCATTAGTAGACTGAACTGGGAGCATGACCATGGCAAGCAAACGTCCATCCGATATCACGTTACATCAAAAATCCCGCCTCTTGGAATTGGCCTATGAAGACGGGAGCCGTTTCGGACTGCCGTGCGAATACCTGCGCGTCTATTCGCCCTCTGCCGAGGTCCGCGGACATGGGCCAGGCCAAGAAGTACTGCAGCTGGGAAAAGAAGACGTCAATATCGACGGCATCGAGCCGATTGGTCATTATGCCGTGAAACTCGTGTTCTCAGACGGGCACAGCACCGGAATCTATGATTGGGACTATCTGTACGACCTGGCGCTGACCAAAGAACAGCGTTGGCAAGATTACCTCGACCGCTGCACAAAAGCGGGTTACGTTCGCCAAGAAGTTCGTTGATTTGACTTCGCGAACCACGATTTAGACCTTGATTTGGAAAGAGTATACCCATGAACAATGGCAGCAACGGAACCACCCATTTCGGCTACACGGAAGTACCGATCGAGGAAAAAGGGAAAAAAGTCAATGCGGTATTCGACTCGGTGGCCGAACGCTATGATTTGATGAACGACCTCATGTCGTTCGGTCTACACCGTTTGTGGAAACGGTTTACCATCAATTTGGCTGGCATACGTCCGGGCGAACGCGCCCTCGATCTCGCCGCGGGTACCGGTGATCTCGCGTTGCGACTGGCGGACAAAGTGGGCAGCGAAGGCGAAGTCGTGGTCAGTGATATCAACTGGTCTATGCTCGATGTCGGGCGCGAGCGGCTGACCAATCGGGGACGAGTCGACAATATGCGTTTCGTGCAAGCCGATGCCGAGTATCTCCCCTTCCCGGATCGCTATTTCGACCTGATCACCATCGGTTTTGGTTTGCGCAATGTCACCGATAAAGATGCCGCGCTTGCCGCCATGTATCGCGTCTTGAAACCGGCTGGTCGCTTGCTGATTCTGGAGTTTTCCAAACCTCGCCTGAAAGCCTTGTCGGTCATGTACGACGCCTACTCCTTTGCCGCCCTGCCTTTGCTGGGAAGGATCGTCGTCAAGGATCCGGATAGCTATCGCTATCTCGCCGAATCCATCCGCGTCCACCCGGATCAGGAGAGTCTGGAGGACATGATGCGCGCCGCCGGCTTCGAACGATGCGATCACTTCAATCTGATGGCCGGTATCGTTGCGGTCCATCGAGGCTACCACCTATGAACCAGTCGAGCGGAGCAGACGAAATCTATGCGGGATTCTGGCGACGCCTGCTGGCTCACGGGCTGGATGCCGTCTCGTTCTTGTCGTTACTGGTTCTCGTGTTTACCGTCGTCTATGGTACGGAATACTGGATCTGGCTCAGCAAACAGGTTAGCTTCGATGCCCAATATGGTTCATTCGACCCAATACTCGATGTCGTGCCGGTGTTACTGACCCTGCTCGGCTGGACTGCCATCGGCGCGACCCCCGGGAAATGGGTGCTTGGATGTCAAATCCTCCATGCCGACACCGGGATGCGGATTGGTTTTTTGCGAGCCATCCTGCGTTACGCCGCCTACCTGGTTTCTGCATTGCCATTGGGCCTCGGGTTCTTCTGGATGCTGCGGGATCGACGCCACCAAGGTTGGCATGACAAAATCGCCAAAACCGTGGTTGTTTATGAATTGGACCCGGCATCGACGATGACACTGCCCGCAATCGAAAAGGCATTGCGTTGAATCTTTCGCAAACGCTGTCTGCGCCCGTCGAAATCGTGCTCAATCGCTATGTCCGTTGGTCCACGGAGGCCGTCCCGCTGCCCTCGTCCCTGCTCGACAAAGCCATCGCCATTCGCCTGCGCGAGACCGGCCAACGCTGGGTCGTCGAGATACGGCCGGAACGATGGTACGTTTGGTCCGCTGGCGCCAGGACAGCCGATGCGGAAATCGAGGCAACACTCCTGGAGTTGCTTGCCTTGTTACTGATTTCACCCGAGACATCGTCAAAGTCATCGCTGCGAATTCTTGGCGATACTTATGTGGTTCAAGACTTGAACCGATGGACCCGGCTCGCCGGATTCGATTGGCCGGCATTACTCGCCAAATTTACCGGTGGACCGTTGGCGATGATCGCGGAAAAACGGCTGAACGACCTGCGGCGATGGTGGCACCATAACCGCGACGCGCGTCAAGCCGACCTTGTCGCCTATCTACAAGAGGAAATCGGGCTGCTGCCACCGGCCTTGGCGGTCGAAGAATGGATGCGTCAGGTCGATGCGATCCGTGACGCGACCGCTCGGCTTAACGCACGTCTGGCTCGCCTGGAGGCAACCGTCGCCAAACACCGTTCCGTCACCAGCTAACGGTTAAGCGCATGCCGGTGGCCTTTGTTGGCGCGGTATTGGCGGGCGAAAGGCGGTTGCTACTGACGGCTCATAGACCACCGTTGTTTTGAGGTTTCTCCCTTGATTAGTCCAGCGCAGTTGTTGCGCGTTTATCACATTGTCGTCGTCCTGCTAAAACACCGACTCGACGAACTGGTTTTTACCATCCCTTGGTTTCGGCCCATCGGGTTTCTCGTCTATCTCTCGCCGATGCACTGGCTCAGGCGACATGATGCCCCACGCGGCGAGCGCATCCGGCTGGCATTGGAAGAACTCGGACCCCTGTTTGTCAAGTTCGGTCAGCTACTGTCCACACGGCGGGACTTGCTGCCCGATGATCTCGCCGAAGCGCTGGCGATGCTGCAAGATCGAGTGGCACCTTTCGCCAGTAGCGATGCCCGGCAGATCATCGAGCGCAGTTTAGGCGAGCCCCTTACCTCGGTGTTTCGTGAATTCGACGATGTTCCGATCGCCTCGGCGTCGATTGCGCAGGTACACGGTGCAGTACTCAACGATGGCGCAAAAGTGGTGGTCAAAGTCGTGCGCCCGAACATCAAACGCACCATTCGCCGCGATCTCGATTTAATGTTCATTGTCGCCCGCTGGGCACAGCGCTATTGGGTTGAAGGCCGCCGTTTACGGCCGGTGGAAGTGGTCAAAGAATATCAAAAAACCATCATCGACGAATTGGACCTCGAACGTGAAGCGGCTAACGCTGCCCAACTACGACGCAATTTCGAAGGCTTCCCCGGACTGTATGTACCGCTCGTGCATTGGGATTACACAAGCCGCGACGTCCTGGTCATGGAGCGCATTTATGGTGTCCCGATCAGCAACCTCACGGAGCTGCATGCGCGAGGCGTGGACATGAAAAAACTCGCTGACCTCGGCGTCGAGATTTTTTTCCGCCAGGTTTTTACGCATAACTTCTTTCATGCCGATATGCACCCCGGCAACATATTCGTCGATACTACCAATCCGTTGCAGCCTGGGTATATCGCTGTCGATTTCGGTATCGTCGGCACCCTCGCTGGCCCCGATCAGCGCTATTTGGCCGAAAATTTCCACGCTTTTTTCAATCGGGACTTCAAGCGCGTCGCCGAGTTGCACGTCCTCTCCGGTTGGGTCGCCCCCGACACCCGTATTGACGAGTTCGAATCGGCAATCCGCACGGTATGCGAGCCGATTTTCCAAAAACCGTTACGCGAAATCTCCTTTGGTCATGTCTTGCTGCGCCTATTCCAAACCGCGCGCCGCTACAACATGTCCGTGCAACCCCAATTGGTATTATTGCAAAAGACGTTGCTGCACATCGAAGGACTTGGCCGCCAACTCTACCCCGATTTAGATCTCTGGCAGACAGCGAAACCATTTCTCGAACGCTGGATGAGCGAACAAGTCGGCGTTCGCCGTTTATTCCGGGAAGCCAAGCGACAATTTCCTGAACTCGTCGAACACATCCCGGAAATGCCATTACTGATCTATCGGGTGCTCGACCAAATCGATCAAGGTCGAGTGTCTATTGACTGGCAATCGGACCAGCATGAGGCGCTACGACGCAGTTTGGAGCAGGCCAACCGCCGTAGCCTGATGGCTATCCTCGCGGCAACCCTCACCCTGGCTGCCTGCGTTTTCGCCGTCGCCATGCCGGCAGCCGTACCGGTCTGGTTCGGTCTTAACTGGCCCAGTTGGCTGTTCGGCACAACCGGTCTCCTGGTCTGGTGTTCCCTCTGGTGGAACAAGCCCCGGGAGCCCGGGTAACCCTTGATCCACGCTCAGCCTCGCTCGCGCAATAGCTCGACCAAACGACGCCATTGAAAAGCTGGCCCCGGGTCGGTCTTGCGGCCAGGGGCGACATCGGCATGACCGGCCAGCCGATCCGAACTCAGCTTAGGGTAAGCACGTGTCAATGCGGTAATCACATCGGCAAGACAATCGTATTGTTCGTCTTCGTAAGGGAGATCATCCGTGCCTTCGAGTTCGATCCCGATGGAAAAATCGTTGCAGCGCGGTCGGCCGCGATAACTCGACTCGCCGGCATGCCATGCGCGACGATGGCAGGGGACGTATTGAACGACCTTGGCGTCACGCCGAATCAACAAATGCGCGGATACCCGCAACGTGGCCAGCGCGTCGGTCCAGGGCTGAGTCGGATCGGGCAATC
>CAZWQC010000130.1:5435-7303 GCA_964635785.1 uncultured Ectothiorhodospiraceae bacterium | reverse complement strand
TGGCCTGACGAACGCGGCGATCGGCAAATCGCGTCGGTTCGCCAGCGCGCGTTTGGTTCCAACCGATGTAGCTATAGCCTGCAGTCGGACTCATGTAAGCAAAATGTTGGGTGCGTGCCGACAGGGTCTGGTCATTACGGAGTTGGTCATATTCGCGCGGGCGAGCCGAGTAAACATCAATATCCGCATTGCGGAACGTGGTCAGCCTCGCGCTATCGTTTTCGATCACCTTCCAAATCAACCGCTCAAACGGCGGATCAAGCGGTCCCCAATAGCGTTGATTGCGTTCGAGCTCGATCAGACCTTGATCGGGTGTCCATCCCTTGGCATCCGCGAACCGATACGGGCCCGACCCCATCAGCAAGCCCTTGGACTGATTGAAATGATTCGGATTGTCAAGGTAGGGTCGATAGAAATGGGCGGGGAGGATGTCCATGCCGCCGGCCAGTGCGAGCGCGTTGAAATAGGGCTCTTTGAAAACGAAACGGACGCGGTCCGCTGCCAATGCCGTAACGTCCGCAAGTTTTTCGTAATAGGCCCGTTGGCGTGGCGCGGCAATGCGATCGTCCATGATGAAATCGAAGGTAAATACGATGTCGTCTGCGGTTAGCGGTTCGCCGTCCGAAAACCGAACCTCCGGCTGCAACGTGAAGTCGATCTGCAATCCGTTCTCGCTGACCTGCCAATCCCGCGCCAGCAGCCCTTCCCAAGCCAGCGTCTGTGGATTGCGCGTCAGCAGGGTTTCCAGGACATAGCGTTGCACTTGTGCCGCATACACGTCGGCAGACACCAACGGCGTGAGGGTTTTCAACCCGAGGCCAAAGGACTGGACCAACCAACCCCCACTGGCATAGTTGGGCTCGGCTGCCACCGCCAAGGCACGAACGAACGCATCCGGAGTCTGCGCGACGCCCGTTCCCGTGGGTGAACCCGTCACCCGAAACTCACGCCCAGCCAGATCGGCCATCGTTTGGCGAATCTCCCGCAGATCATCGCGCTGCTCGCCCAAAACGCGCTCCATGTCGTCCAACCGCAACCATTGCCGATCGACTTGATACATCAATAACAACATCGCGATCAGAACAGCTGTCAGCAGTGCGAATGCGATGAAGTCTTTCCAATTAAAGTGATTACCCATAGGTTACTCAACCGCTATCCAATCTATTGATGTTTGCATCAGTTCTCGGAACCAGATGGTCTGCCCCCCCACATGAGCGGAGGGGACGAAAAAACCGATGCAACAGTTCATAGCGACCAAAGCCTGCGCAATGCAGGCGCGTCACACGCGAAGTACCACGCCAATCCTTCCCAACAAGGCAAGGAAAGCGGACACTTTTGCAATGATTGCCATCTTACCGAACGACGGCCTATCATGGACGACCGTCAGCTGAACTTTACAGAATAAAGGAGTCAAGCATGGGTTTCCTTACCGGTAAGCGCGCGTTGATCGTGGGAGTGGCGAGTAATCGCTCGATCGCTTGGGGAATCGCGCAGGCCATGCGCCGTGAAGGCGCCGAAATCGCTTTTACCTATCAAAACGACCGCTTAAGACCCAAGGTCGAAAAACTGGCAGTGGAGTGCGAATCCGACATCTTGTTGCCCTGCGATGTCACGCGTGACGACGAGATCGATGCGATCTTCGAGAAGATCGACGACTTCTGGGACCACCTCGATATCTTGATTCATTCCGTGGCGTTTGCGCCGAAGGAGCAACTCGAGGGCGATTTTCTCGACAACATCAGCCGCGATGGTTTCGCCATGGCCCATGATATCAGTGCCTACAGTCTGGCGGCACTGGCCAAAGCCGGACGTCAACACCTGCAAGGCAATGGTGCGATTTTGACCTTGACGTATCTCGGTGCGGTACG
>CAZWQC010000130.1:0-5425 GCA_964635785.1 uncultured Ectothiorhodospiraceae bacterium | reverse complement strand
CGAGTTACAACGTAATGGGTTTGGCTAAAGCCAGCCTCGAAGCCACGGTGCGTTATCTGGCCTACACCTTAGGTCCCGAGGGGATTCGCGTCAACGGCATTTCGGCAGGACCGATTCGGACCTTGGCTGCGGCCGGAATCAGCGGCTTCCGCTCGATGCTCGATCAGGTCGAGCAAACTGCGCCACTGCGCCGCAACATCACCATCGAGGACGTCGGTAACACCGCCGCATTTCTCTGTTCCGATCTCGCCGCTGGCATTACCGGCGAAATCACTTATGTCGATGCCGGTTACAACATCTTAGGGATGCCACAGCTCATGCGATCTGATGCCTAACGCATTGACTTCGGCATCTTTTTGATGGAAGCGGTCATCCGAAGGGGGGCGAGCGCCTTCACCCCTAGGCGTTGAGGATGCCGCTCTCCCCTTCGCTGCGGCCGATAATGACGGCAGCCGAGGTATCGCTCAACACATTGACTGCGGTGCGGGTCATATCCAACAGCCGATCGACCGCGAGAATGACGCCAACGGCCTCCAAAGGTAAGCCCACCGCCGCAAGAATGATGGTAATGGCCACCAAACTCGCCGATGGAATACCCGCGACGCCGATGGAGGTCAACAACGCCCGCGCCACGATGTTGATCTGCGCGAAAAGACTCAAATCCAAACCGTACGCCTGCGCCAAAAACACCACCGCGACACATTCGTATAACGCCGTACCGTCCATGTTCACGGTCGCACCCAGGGGCAACACGAAACTAGTCGTACGGTTCGAAACGCCGGCTTGCTTCTCGACACATTCGAGCGTCAACGGCAGCGTCGCCGATGACGAGGCTGTGGAGAACGCCGTCAACAGTGCCGGCCCGACCGCGGCAAAGTGCCGCCCGGGGGAGACCCGTCCGAGCACCAGTAACAACAGCGGAATCACAACCAAGGCATGAATACTTAGAGCAAACAACACCGTAAAGAAAAATGCAGCCAACGGCCGGATAGCATCCACACCGGCGACGGCAACGACCTTTGCGACCAACGCGAAAACACCGATCGGCGCGAACCGCATGATCAGCATGGTCATGGCCATCATGACCTCGAAGCTGCCTTGCCAGAATTGGCGAATGGCATCCCCCCCACTGGCTTGTGGTAGCCGAGCCAGAAAAAAACCGAATAACAAGCTAAATACGATCAAGCCGAGCATTTGCCCGTCGGCGGCAGCGGCAACGATATTGGGAGGGAACATACGCAGGAAGACGCCGAGCAAATCCCCACTGTTGGCACTGGCGACATCAAGCGTCACCGCATCGGCTTGAGCCGAATGGATACCCAGCCGTTCTCCGGCCGGCTCGCCCGCAACGATTCCCGGCGTGAGGAAATTGACCAACAAAAGCCCGACCGTCACCGCCAATGCCGTCGTTGTCAGATAATACAACAGCGTTTTGCCGCCAAGCCGACCGAGGGATTTTTCATCACCAATCCCGCTGACTCCGCTGATGATCGAGCTGACGATCAATGGCACGATCAGCATTTTCAGCGCGTTCAAAAACAAGGTGCCAAGAAAATCATAGACGGCATACAAACGGATGCCCAACAATTCACCGTGCTCGCCACTTGCCATGCCGGCAATCACGGCCAGCAGCAAGGCGATCAGAATCTGAGCGTACAACGGTAAGCGCATGATCACAATTCACCTTTCAGTCAAGTGGCGCGACGCGGGCACGGTAGCCCATCGGTACCGCGTCATTCGTTCGCGAAAAACGACAGGTTACGACGGTAGACTTCGACATCCGCTTCCGCCGCCAATGCCGCTTCGAACGCATCAAGCTCACGCCGGGTAACATCGCGTTCGACGCGTTCGGCTTGGACATTGACCGGGTCAATGTCGGGTTCGTGCACCTCGGTCAATACAACGACACCGACATCACCGCCCGGAAGATCGACTGACGTACTCGGCCTGTCTGCCGCGACGGGGTTCGGTAGTTGGAACGCCTTGGTCACGACTGGCCGCGGCAACGCATCACTGTCACGTGCAATGGGTTCGTCCGGCCGGATCAATTCGGCCACCGTGTCATCGGCAAGCTGTGCCGGGGTTTCGCCACTCGCGAGTCGTTGCATGATCGATTCGGCCATGGCCGTCGCTCGTTCATGGACGCGATCTAGCGTTAACGCCTCAGTCACCGCGGCCCGCACCTGGTCAAGGGGCTGCGGTCTGGCCGGTTCGTGTACCTTCACCCGCAACACGAGTGCGCGATCGTCGGGCAACTCGATCAAGTCGCTATTCAAGCCTTCGCCGATCACCTCCGGCGCGAATGCCGTCTCGCGCACGACCGGGAATTGGCCGATTCCCGCCCCGCTTTGGCGGGTGACCCAGTCCGTCGTTTGGACGGGTAATCCGACCGCCGCGGCAGTCGGACGCAAACTGTCCGCCACTTCGAAACTGGTCGTCAACAATCGATCGGTCAGATCGATATAGCGCCGCTCCGCTTCCCGTTGGCGGAATTCCTCCTCGACTTGATCGCGCACTTCGGCAAACGTTTTCTCTTGTGCCGGCTCGATGGAAACGAGCTGCAATAGCCGATAACCCGCGCCCGTTCTGATCGGCATGCTGACCTCGTCACGAGCTGCCAAATCGAACAATGCACGATCGATGCTTGGTGCCAGATCACCCTTGGCCACCGGTCCGATGATGTCGCTGTCTTCACCGGAGAACACCTCGGCGGAATACTCCTTCGCCAGCGCGGTGAACGATTCGCCGTTGTCGATGCGCGCCTGCACGACCTCAGCCTCGGTCAAAGCCGTTTGCCATGCATTGGCGTCGGCATTGGCAGCCACCTTGATCAGTATTTGCCGGAAGCGTCGTTCCTCCGGTGTGCGATAGCGATCGATTTGCTGACGGTACAACTCACGCAGTTCATCCTCGACAACGCTGACCGTTGCGGCAATGTCGCTCATCGACAATTCGACGTATTCCAGTTTAACCCGCTCGGGCTGCATAAACTCGTTCTGATGAGCCTGATAATAAGCATCGATCGCGTCCGAGGTTAACTCGATGTCAGCGGCGAAAGACTGCGCGGATATCCGCAGCACGGTCAGCTCCCGAGTTTGTTGCCGCAACCGCTGATAATCAGCGGCAACGGCAGCGGGCAGGAAACTGCTTTCTTCGATACCGACGACGAGCTGCTGCAACCGAAGACTATTGCGTAATTGCCCCTCGAACTGCGCTTTGCTTTTTCTTTGACTCGCCAACAGGCGCTCATAGCGCTGTACATCGAAGCGACCATCCACCTGAAAGGCTTCGATGCCGAGCAAGGCTTGCATGACATTCGCGTCGCTAACCTGGAAACCATCGGTCGCCACTGCCTGGCGCAAGACTTCCTGATTGATCACTTGTTGCAAGGCAGCCTCTTTCAGTGCCGCTTCGCTGACCAGACCTTCCGGCCATTGACCGCCAAACACCTCACGCAAGCGCGCCTTTTGTTGCAGCAACTGGTTACGGACGATGTCGGGTGGGATCTCGACCCCATTGATCTTGGCAACGGCCCGGCTCCCTCCACCTTCGAAATAGTTGTGGATACCCCACAGCGCAAAGGGCACGGCGATCAGGAAAATGATCAAATAGGCGATCCAACCGCTGGCGCGATCCCTGATGGATTGCAACATAAGCAAGACAACTCCAGATATTTTGGGAATCAATCGCTCGGCGCCACGTGGACATGGACGACCGAACGCATGATAAACCGCTAACAATCGGCAGGTGATCGCGACAGGTCGCATCGAGCCGATGGATGGTTGGCATGATGAGTGATCACGCCACGGTGGTCAACCACTCCTAAACTCGTGGTAGCCAACACCGAATCGCGTTATACTCGAGGTCATGTTTTTGCACAGGTATTAGCGCGATATGGCTAGCGAAAAAGATGACTCAGCGCCCACCAAGCTCATGCCCACCGCGATCGAAGTCGAAGAACTCGACGAAGGCGAGTTGACCCCCGGCGAACTCGAATCATTGCGACGGATGCAGTCCGCACCGGACGCAATAACGGTGCAGCAGCGCGCACGAGGCACTTTGCTTGGTTTGGCCGTTGGTGATGCGTTAGGAACGACATTGGAGTTCAAACCACCGGGGTCGTTCTCGCCCATTGCCGACATGGTCGGCGGTGGCCCGTTTCAACTGCAGCCAGGCGAGTGGACCGACGATACGGCGATGGCTTTTTGTTTAGGGACAAGTCTGGTCGAACGCAATGAATTCGATCCGCTCGACCAAATGCAACGCTATCTCCGGTGGTATCGTGAGGGTGCCTATTCGAGCAATGGCCGTTGTTTCGACGTTGGCAGCACGGTCGCAAAGGCATTGAATCAATTCGAGGAACTCGGCAACCCGTTTGCCGGTAGCACGGATCCACAGAGGGCGGGAAACGGTTCGCTGATGCGCCTTGCGCCCATTCCAATGGCTTTCTTGAAAAATCCACGCTTGGCAATCCGGTTTGCCGCAGACATGTCGCGGACAACGCATGCGACGGTCGAAGCCATCGATGCCTGCCGATTCTACGCGGGTTTGATCATCGGCGCATTACAAGGGGTGGATAAAGCAACCCTGCTAGCCCCGAAGTTCTCGCCTGTGCCCAATCTTTGGGAAGAAGCGCCACTTTCCCCATTGATCGATGAAGTCGCCGCAGGCAGTTATTGGCATAAGGAACCCCCACGGATCATTGGCTCGGGTTATGTCGTCGAATCCCTGGAAGCGGCACTTTGGGCCTTTGCAAAAGCGGATTCGTTCAGGGAAGGCGTATTGCTCGCGGTCAATCTGGGCGACGATGCCGATACCACCGGCGCGGTGTATGGACAATTGGCCGGTGCCTACTACGGGATCGACGCCATACCGACCCATTGGCTGGATGTGCTGGCTCGACGCGAAGAACTGCAAACCTTGGCTAATCGGCTGATTGCATTGGATGCGGATGAGATGGAAAAACCCGAACATGGCGGCGAAGCGCAATACGACATCAACACCCTCGACGCCACCACCGATGAGGTCACGGCAAGTTGGTTTATTGGCTCCTAGCACCAGGCTGCCACGGTTTTCAGGTTAACCAGACCAACAGCACGACACCCAGTACCACACGATAAATCACGAACGGCACTATCCCGACACGTTGCACCAACTGCAAAAACCAATGGATACAGAGGAAAGCACTGATTCCCGAGACAACGGCACCCGTGAGGAGCACCCAAACATCGACCGCATGCGGCTGGCGAATCAAATCGATAGTTTGCACGCCGCCGGCCAGAACGATCACCGGGATCGCCAGCAAAAAGGAAAATCGCGCCGCTGCCTGCCGGGTGAGTCCCACCGCCAAACCCGCAGTGAGGGTGATTCCCGATCGCGACGTGCCGGGAATCAACGCCAGCGCCTGAGCGAAACCGATGATGGC
>CAZWQC010000129.1:0-7343 GCA_964635785.1 uncultured Ectothiorhodospiraceae bacterium | reverse complement strand
GGGGTGTTCCTCGATTTATGGCGGCAACCTGCCGACAACCCCGTACACCACCAATCCCTACGGTCGCGGCCCGACGTGGAGCAATTCCCTGTTCGAGGACAACGCAGAGTTCGGTCTTGGCATGCGTTTGGCCATTGACCAACAAGCCGAGCAGGCGCGCTACTTGCTAACCCAACTTGCCGGATCAATCGGTGACGACCTGGTGAGTGGTTTGTTGAACGCCGACCAATCCGACGAGGCGGGATTGTACGAACAACGCGAGCGCGTGGCGGTGCTGAGGGTCAAACTCGCGACGCTGGAAAGTGCCGAGGCTCGGTTGTTGGAAACCGTCTGCGACCAACTCGTCAAACGCAGTGTTTGGATCGTCGGCGGCGATGGCTGGGCCTATGACATTGGCTATGGTGGCGTCGACCATGTGCTGGCATCGGGTCGCAACGTCAACCTGCTCGTACTGGACACGGAAGTCTACTCCAACACGGGCGGGCAAAAGTCCAAGGCGACGCCGCTCGGGGCCGTGGCCAAGTTTGCAGCGGGCGGTAAGCCAACCAACAAAAAGGATATGGCCATGATGGCCATGGCCTACGAAAACGTCTACGTTGCCCAGGTGGCGTTTGGTGCCAAAGACGTGCAAACGGTCCGCGCCTTCATCGAGGCGGAAAGTTATGACGGGCCATCGTTGTTGATCTGCTATTCACCGTGTATCGCCCATGGTGTCGATCTGTCCAACAACTTGCGCCAGCAAGATTTGGCGGTCAATTCGGGGCACTGGTCACTGTTTCGCTACGATCCGCGGCGCGCGGCTAAGGGCGAGAATCCATTGCTGGTGGATTCCAAGCCGCCGAGTATCCCGCTGCGTGATTTCATCAGTACCGAGACGCGCTTCAATGTCCTTAATCGGACGCATCCGGAGGACGCCGAGCGTTTCTTGCGGTTGGCGCAAAAGCATGTCGAGACCCGCACGAGCATGTATGAACAACTGGCGCATCTGGCTGTACAGAAGGCCGACGTTACCACCGAACCGTCCGAGGGGTAAGGGTAGCGCTTGGCGTTGCCCGGTGGCGGGTTGGTCTCACCCCGCAGCCTCGCGAAGAACTCATAATTGCTGGAGCAACCGATGGATTTAAGCACGAACTATTTGGGACTGACGATCAAGAACCCGCTGGTCCCGTCCGCATCGCCGCTGTCCAAGAGCGTCGACATGGCCCGCAAGCTCGAAGATAATGGCGCGGCGGCCATCATCATGTGGTCGCTGTTCGAGGAAGCCGTGACCGCAGAAACGGAAGCCATGGTGCGTTTCCTGCACCATCAGGAAATCGGTTTTGCTGAAGCCGATGCCGGCTTTTTGCCGGATCACGTCGACTTTGCCAATGGGGTCGATGTTTATCTCGATAACCTACGCCGACTGAAAGAAGCCTTGGACATCCCGGTGATCGCCAGCTTGAACGGCGTCACCGTGAGCGGCTGGATCGAACACGCGAAAGAACTCGAACAAGCCGGTGCCGATGCGCTGGAACTCAATGTTTACTATGTTGCCGGGGACATTCAACAAGATAGTGCCAACGTTGAAGCGCGTTATTTGGATTTGCTGCGCGCGCTGCGTGGGCAGGTGCGTATCCCGATCAATATGAAACTCTCCCCGGCGTTTAGCTCGATCGGGCATTTTGTGCAACGGATCGCGCAAGAAGGTGCTCACGGCGTGGCGTTGTTCAATCGGTTCTATCAACCGGATATCAATATCGACAGTCTGCGCCTACAAACCGCCTTGCATCCGTCGACCTCGGTCGAGGCATTGCTCGCCATGCGTTGGATTGCCATTTTGCATGGCCGCATCGACGGCTTGTCGCTGGGTGCGACCGGAGGCGTGCATACGGCCGAGGACGCCATCAAACTCTTGCTGGCGGGGGCGGATGTCGTGCACTTATGCAGTGCGCTGCTGCAAAAAGGGCCGAAATACCTCGACAGCATCCTGACCGGCATTACGCAATGGATGGAGGAGCATAGTTTCGCTGCGGTCAGCGATTTCCGCGGCTTGGTCAGCGCATTGTCGGTGCCGAATCCGGCGGAGTTCGAGCGGGCCAACTACGTCCAAGTGCTCGATAGCTATTCGTCGGCGCCGGGGATGCGCGTCTAAGCCGGCATCCCGCGACGGCCGAGCGTCGCGGGATCCGTTATGTTGCGGGGAGCCCCCAATCCTTCAATCGTTAAATTAGCCGCTTGCCTCGTGACAGTGTCGCGAAGCAAGCGGCATGTCGTCTTGTCATCCAATCATTGAGCCGAGGCGATAGCCTTGTCTAAACTGACTGATTTTCCCCGCATCGCTTCACCCACCTTTTTGGCTAACCCTGTGATATCACTAGCAAGTGATAGTGATGGTGGTGGAACCGGTTAGCCGAAACGAATCCAACTTGTGGCTAAACTCCCCATGACCCAACTTCTGGATCCGACCAACGACTACGTTTTCAAGCGGCTATTTGGCGAAGCCCCGGAATTGCTGGTGGCGCTGATTAACGACCCGCGCCCGGATCTGCCCGACATCACCTCGGTCGAGATCCTCAACCCCAACATTGAATCCAGCGATCTCACCGGCAAATACATCATCCTCGATGTGCTGGCTCGAGATGCCGACGGCCACTGCTACAATGTCGAGGTCCAGGTACGTCGCTACGGTGCCTGGCATAAGCGCGGCTTGTTTTACCTGGCGCGTACCCTGGGTAGACAGCTCGATGCCGGCAAAGACTATGCAGAACTCCGCGCCTCGGTTGGGCTGCACCTGCTCGACTTCGATCTGTTTACCGCCACCGAGCGCCAACGCCAGCAAGCCCTGTGGCGCTTCGAGATGCGCGACGAGACCCAACCCGAGGTCTCGCTCGGCGGTATCCTGCAGATGAACCTGGTCGAATTGAACAAGGCCGACCGCCTTGGGCTACCGCCTGGTGCGTTGCGTGCTTGGATCACCTTTTTCAAACATTGGCAGGAGGAATTGACGATGGCGACGTTGACTCATGAACCCGTACGGCAAGCGCTGAACCGGCTCCGCGAGTTAAGTGCCGATGAACAGACACGCCACCTGGCGTTTGTGCGCGAGCGGGCATTGCGCGATGAGGTTTCGTTTTTGAACGAAGCCAAGCGCGAAGGTCGGGCAGAAGGTCGGGCAGAAGTGGCCCGCAATCTCATCGCCATGAACCTGCTGACCGATGAACAGATCGCCACGGTCGCCGGCTTAACGGAAGCAGAGGTCAAAGCCTTGCGGGATTCGACCGGATGCCCCCGCTAAGACGCTTTCGCGCTGTCAGCTCAGCTGCGCTGCACTACCCATCGAGTTGCGTCTTGTTCACTGCGGTCTGCCGCGCTTGGCCGACCGAGCGCAATTTTTCCAGTTTGTGGCGGAACCTGCTCGCGGGCATCACCGTCGGCATCATCGCTCTGCCTTTGTCCATGGCGCTGGCCATTGCCAGTGGGGTTGCGCCGCAACAGGGTTTGTACACAGCCAGCATCGCCGGGATCATCATTGCCATCACGGGCGGTTCCAAAGTCAACGTTTCCGGCCCCACCGCCGCTTTCGTTGTCGTACTCTTGCCCATTGTTGAACAATATGGGCTTGGTGGGCTGCTCGTCAGCGGCCTGATGGCCGGTGTGATGCTGATCCTGCTGGGATTGGGCCGCCTGGGTTCGCTCATCGAGATCGTCCCGTACCCGGTCACCATCGGCTTCACCGCAGGCATCGGCACGGTCATCGCGAGCTTGCAGGTCAAGGATTTTCTCGGGCTAACCGGGGTGGCAAATGACGGGCATTTCCTGGACAAGCTGTGGGGCGTGATCTCGGCCTTGCCCAGTTGGCAATGGCAGGAAACCCTCATCGGTGTGTTGACCCTGCTCGTCTTGCTGAACTGGAGGCGCACCGGCCTGCGGATTCCGGCCCACTTAGTCGCATTGCTCGGCGGTACGGTCGTTGCCCTGGTTTTTGCCGAGCTTTTGCCGAATTTCGAGGTCGCCACGGTGGGTTCACGGTTTAGTTACGTCCTGAATGGCGAAATCGGTGCCGGTATCCCACCGGTGTTGCCTGAATTTCGCCTGCCCTGGCAACAGCCGGGCGCGGATGGGGCGCCGCTGGGCCTGTCCTGGACGTTAATCTAGTCCTTAGCCGGTGCGGCATTCTCGATTGCCGTGTTGGGCGCCATCGAATCCTTGCTTTGTGCAAGCGTGGCGGACGGGATGACCGGTAAGAAACACGATCCCAATGCCGAGCTGATCGGCCAGGGCATCGGCAATCTAGTGGTCCCGTTCTTTGGGGGAATTCCGGCGACGGCGGCGATCGCGCGCACGGCGGCGAACGTCCGTGCGGGCGCCACTTGGCCTTTGGCTGCGGTGGTCCATGGAGTTTTCATCCTGATCGCCATGGTGGTGCTCGCCCGGTTCTTGGCTTACATTCCCATGGCGTCGATGGCCGCTTTGTTGCTGGTGGTGGCCTGGCACATGAGTGAGGCAAAACATTTCATGCGCATGTTGCGGATTGCGCCGCGACCGGATGTGATCACGCTGGTGACCTGTTTCTCTCTGACCGTGCTGTTCGACATGGCTGTCGCGGTTGCGGTTGGCATGCTGCTTGCCGCCATGTTGTTCGTCCATCGTATCGGGCAGCTGACGAACATCACCGCGATTGTTGGCAGTACAGAAGAACAGCCGCATGCGGCAGACCTACCGGCCGGGCTGCTGCTGTACGATATCAATGGCCCGTTGTTTTTTGGCACGGCCCGCCGAGCGTTGGCGGAAATCACCAACATCACCCCAGGAATCCGAGTCATCGTTCTCGATATGACCGACGTGCCGATGCTCGACGCCACTGCGTTGGTGTCGATGGAATCCTTGGTCAAGCTTCTTCGCGAACGGCATATCGGTTTGATTATCAATAACTTGCAGCCACGCATGCTCCTCAAATTGCGCCAGATTGGGCTGCGCCGGCGGCGCGGCGAGATCGCTTTTTCACGCAGCACGGCCGAAGCGATACGAATAGCGCAAAGCGATATGCTGGCGGCGTGACCCGTCGGCGGCCGGAAATCTTTCGTCAATGTTTGCAAAGGTGAGTATTCATGACCACGATATCCTATGACACCATTCGCGCCGTGATTTGGCAGAACGGGCAGTTAAACTTGCTCGATCAACGCCATTTACCGCAGGAGGAAAGTTACCTGCAGTATCAAGACGCGACCGATGTGGCCGACGCTATCCGCAACATGGTTGTGCGTGGTGCACCGGCGATCGGCATAACGGCAGCCTACGCGGTCGTATTGGCCGCACGTAAGGCCTATGCGTTGAACCCGACCGATTGGCGCAATGGGCTAGAAAGTGATTTGCAACGTCTTGCGGCATCAAGACCCACGGCGGTTAACCTGTTTTGGGCGCTCGATCGCATGCGTGAGGCCATGCACAATCTCGCCGGCGATCCCGAGCCGAGCCTGTTGGCAACCGCCATGGCGATACATGACCAAGATATCGCGGCCAATCGGCGAATCGGCGAGTTCGGCGCGGCGTTGATCGAAGGTCCGGCGGTGTTGACACATTGTAATGCGGGGGCGCTAGCGACCGGAGGCTACGGCACGGCCCTTGGCGTCATCCGCAGTGCCTTTACCGCTGGGCGAATCGAGCGAGTGTATGCCGACGAAACGCGCCCATGGTTACAAGGTGCGCGACTGACCGCCTGGGAACTGTTGCGCGACGGTATCCCGACCACACTGCTGTGCGAGGGTGCGGCGGCGAGTTTGCTGCAAACCGGGCAAGTCAACTGGGTCGTCGTGGGGGCCGACCGGATTGCGATGAACGGCGATGTGGCCAATAAAATCGGCACCTACGGTTTGGCCATCCTGGCTCGCCATCACGGGGTCAAGTTCATGGTTGCCGCCCCAGTGAGTACGATCGACCGAGGCGCGACAGACGGTTCGGCGATACCGATCGAACAACGCCCCGAGCGTGAAGTACTCACCGTCGGTGGTCAGGCCATTGCGCCAGGTGAGGCCAACGCCTGGAACCCTGCCTTCGATGTAACACCGGCGGCATTGATCGACGCGATCGTGACCGAACGGGGCGTTGTCGAGCAGCCGAACGAGGCTAGAATGAAGCGATTACTGGAATAAACCAAAACAACGCCGCCGCGCAAGATAAGAACAAGCGCAACCAAGCGATTGTGATCGCCATGGATGCGCTGGAATGGAAATGGCCCGAGGGCGGCCGGCCAAAGCGATGTCCGCGAATCGGGGCGCAGGTTACTTGGGGAACGCGAGCAAGTGAAAGGCGAAGCCAAGACGATCGAGCTTAACCTGACCAAACAGATCGAGCCGCTGCGCGGCGACAACCAGCGACAATTGGAGCAACTGCGCACCGAAACGAAAACAATCGAAGTCGGTTTGCGCCGAGCCATCCACCGTCGGATCGTCTGGATTGTAGCCGCCGTCGGCGCCGTCGTGGGCCTGATCCGGGTGGTAAACGACATCCTCGCGCAATCGTCTGTCGGTACGCATCGCATCGCGTCGACCGAGCCAATACCCCTCAATTTCCCAAGTATGAACTTTGCTTTTCCCCGGATTCTCTGGCCTCAGTCGCTCTTGCACTCAAACACCCACCTCGGCGAGAATAACCATTCTTTTGGATTTGGCGACGGGTTCGATGAGTAAACGGTTACGAAACCTTTGCGTTCGTACAACACTTGATGTAGATTCCAAAAACAAGCGCTAACCAACCGATCTTTCGAGAATTTCACACAAAGTTCATACCGGCCGACTATGCTAGACAACGTGTGGTAAAAGAGCGAATTAGAGTGGCGCGGGCAAGCGATTGCACAATTTCGGTTGCCACGGGGCCGGGAAAGAAAGGCTTTGCACTTGACTTTGGCGCGGCTGCTTACCAACATAAGGCTTCATTTTGGGCTTGCTGCGTGCGTCTGCTCTGAAGTCCTGGCGAATGCCGAACGTTTAGGAACCTGCGATGGGTGGATCAAGATTCAGAGAACGTGCTAGGAAAGGAAACCGTGACGGAAGGAGAGCGTTACGAATAATGTGATACCCGTCGCCGATTCGCCACAAATGGCGTGGCAAACTGATTTCAATAAAGATTCATAGAAAGCGGCAATACTTCGTCTTAACTACGCATTCTCGAAATAGAGGAAAGACCCATGGCTGACTACTTCCGGATTCCCGGTACTGATGCTAGCGACCGGCTCGACGGGCAAAACGACGCAAACTACGAACTCATTTCAGGGTTCGGCGGCGACGATCTGCTGTTTGGGCTTGGCGGTAGCGACATCCTGCTCGGTGGCGCAGGTGACGACAACGTCGACGCAGGGGGCGGTGACG
>CAZWQC010000128.1:0-7353 GCA_964635785.1 uncultured Ectothiorhodospiraceae bacterium | reverse complement strand
GCCGGTCTGGAATACGAACTAGCCGATTTGTTCGCCGACGAACTTGGCGTAAATCTCGAGATCGTGACGGCTTCGTCAAAGCACGCGGCACTGATGGCGGTGGCACACGAACAAGCCGACATCGCAGCCGCCGGCCTCACCGTTACGCTCAAGCGTGCCCAATTGGTCCGTTTCGCGCCGAGCTATCAGCAAATCACCGAACAACTCGTCTATCGCAAAGGCGTCGTCGATCATCCCAATGAATTGAGCGATCTTAGCGGGAAAACAATCGCGGTCACCGCCGATTCCGGCCACGCCGAGCACCTTAGCGAACTACGTGAAGCCGAGCCTGGATTGACCTGGCAAGAGCATACCGAGCTGAGTAGTGACGAGCTGCTCTTTTTGACCCACGAGAGCCAGATCGACTACACGATCGGCGATTCCCACAACGTTGCATTGTATCGCCGCTACTTTCCCGAACTTCGCGTCGGTTTCGATGTAAGCGGCCCCCATCCGCTCGCATGGGCTATTCAAACAGGAACGGATATCAGTTTGTACGAGGCGACCGTTCGCTTTTTCGCGCGGATTCACGCCGATGGCACCCTGCGCCACCTGCTTGAGCGCTATTACGGGCACCTCGACGAGTTGAACTACGTAGGAACACGCCGTTTCTTGCGTCATGCCGAAGAACGCTTACCCCGCTTCAAACCCTATTTCAAGGCAGCGGCAGCGGAATTTGCCTTCGACTGGCGTCTGCTCGCGGCGATCAGTTACCAGGAATCGCATTGGGATCCCAACGCACTATCGCCCACGGGTGTACGCGGCCTCATGATGTTGACATTGGATACAGCCAATGAGGTCGGTGTCGACGACCGAGAAGACCCGCGCCAGAGTATTTTGGGCGGCGCCCGCTATTTGGCTGAAATCAAACAGCGTCTACCGGACCCTATCAAAGAGCCCGACCGGACCTGGGTTGCTCTGGTTGCGTACAACATCGGCCACGGTCATCTGCGCGATGTCATGATGTTGACCGAAGAACTTGGTCAAGACTCCAGCCGCTGGGTCGACATCAAGCAGACCTTGCCGCTACTGGAACGGCAAAAATGGTATCGCCGCTTGCACTATGGCTATGCGCGTGGCTATCAAGCGATGCATTACGTACAGAATATTCGTGCCTATTACGACATTCTCGTCTGGCACACGCAAGGCTTGGAAATGCTGCCGATTTCTGCCGAGGTCAGCGGGCAGGTCCCGCAACGCACGCTGGACTAGGATCGGCGTATGCATTGCGGCTGGCGATCACTCGAGGATGAGCGATTAAACCGACCGCTTCGAGCCCCAATTTTGGCGAGGCGGACGAAGCAGTCGGAAAGACACGAAATGATCTAAAAAAAGCCGCTACGCGGCAGACACATCGGCGTCATTGAAGAACGTGGCCAGCGGGCCGTTTGCAACGGGCTGACCAAGCCAAGTCACGCCCTCATCCATCTGCATCGCCTCGACTTCCCCGTCCGCCGGGTGCGGCAGTTGCTCACGAATCCAATCCAGGATATCGTCGAAGTCAATTTGTCCCAGCAGATTTTCCTCGTCATCATATAACGAGAGGAGCTTCTCGGCTTGATCGTACGTCAAAACGAGATCAACCTCGACGCTCTCGGACGACACCGTGAAATCGAAGGTCAGTAACTGATCTTCAACAACCCATTCGCCAACGATCTCACCAGCCACATCGACTTCCTCGTCTCCGTCTTGATAGGTAAACGAACCAGTACCAAAAACGCTTTGGTCGGCACCCTCAATAGCGAGATTTAAAGACACATCGAGCGGGATGTCAGCACCCCCGTCGAGCTCGAAATCCAACGCGAAGCTCTGCGCGTCCCGATCGTAGCTACGCTCCATGGTCATTGCGACGCCCTCTTCATCGGCGGTTGCAATCTGTTGGGTGACAGTACTGACGTTACCATCGACGCTGCGTGCGCGTAGATAGCTATTACCATCTCCGTCTTCAATGGCCAGACTGCGGCTTTGTTCGCCCCGATCATTGGTCCGCACCATGATCAACGTTGGGACTTCTTCGTCCGCAGCCTGAAAGGTCTGGGTCATGGTTTTTACATCGCCATCCACATGACGCTCACGGATGAATACGTCACCTTCGCCTTCCCCAGCAACGTCCAGGACGGTGAGCTTCCACCCATTTTCCGTACGTGCGAAGTCAATTTCGTAGCCAAGATCGTCCAATTGATCGTCGATACGGCCGCGCAGGGTATCGCGCAACCCCGCGCCGAAATCGCCGCCGCGCCCCGGTCGCGCCCCGATTGACGGACGGTCACCGCCATCAACCCCCGGATTGTCAAGGTCAGGATTTGGCCCGACCCGATCGGTGACAGCATTGTCACTCGCATCGCCGTTCCTTGTATTGAAATCGTCAGTGAGAATCCTCGTGACACCGCTATCGTCAGTCATTCTGGTGCTCAACATACGCATGATAATTTACCTCATAAGTTAAAAATTCGACGCGCACAGGCTGATTTTTCATGTGCTGCCCCCTTTAACGCCACCACCAAGGTATCGTTGACATTTCCGCCTGTGACCTAACTCACAGAATGCGCTTTACGCTGCCGCATCGTCCGTTTGCCGTCGTTCCTCCTTGGTCCATTCCTGCTCTAACCAAAGATAGAACTCAAGGTCACGATAGAACTCGAGTGATGCTTCATTGGCCAGCACGAGCTCGAACTCGGTTGCCGCAACCTCAGGGAGCAGCGGGTCCGAGTCCGGCAAAGCCTTCCATAACCACGCACCCAATACGGCAATGCCAAACGTTGCGAGTACCGGTAATACCGGTTGCCACAACCAGCTTCGCACCGACTTGCGGGTTGCCAACTTGGCCAGCGCCCGATGCCGTGCGCTGCGCAAACGCGCAAGCGCCACCGCATCGACCTCCTCGATGCTCGCATCCAACCGTTCTCGGACCCGCGTCAACCACACTTCTTCATTCATACCACTGCCTCCAATTCAACACGCAAGCGCGATACCGCTCGAGAGTAATGAGTCTTGACACTTCCCTCGGAAATTCCTAATGCAAAAGCGGTGTCCGCAACGTCCAGACCGTCCCAAGCGCGCAGTAAAAATACTTGACGTTGCCGCAGTGGCAACGCTTGCACCGCCTGTTCGATGGTAGACAACAGGTGTTCGCTGGCATGCTGTATTTCCGGGTTGTTGTTGCTGTCGTCCGGCATTTCTTGAATGGGATCGGATGCTTCCTCGCCATCCCCATGGTCCGCGTAAGAAAAACGCGAGAAAACGCGATTGACCACTTGTTGGCGACGATACCAGTCCGTGATCTTGCTTTGCAGAATCCGCTGAAACAGCAATGGCCATTCGTCCGCACGCTTGTTTGCATAGTGTTGTACCAGTTTGAGCATGGCTTCCTGGACCAATTCCAAGGCATCTTCGCGGCGCCCGATTGCAAGCTCCGCTGTACGCAATGCCCTGCGCTCGACTTCGCTAAAAAAGCGATCGAGCGCCCGCTGACGATCATTCACTAGAAGCTAAGCTCGAACTTCAGTTCACCGAGTACCACGCCATCGCCGAGCGGTATATCCAACTGGGGGCTCACCGCCAGCTGTGGCGTCAGCTGCCGACTAAAACTCATCGTCAGATAATCGGTGAGCAGCCGGTCCACCGCAGAACGGCTGCTCAGATACCCCAGCGTCACATCCGCATACATGGTATATACTCCCGTCGTTACGGTAAACTCCCAGTCAGGCAGGGTAAACGCTTGATTGAGCGAACCGACGGCAAAAAACAATTGCACCGTTGGGTATTCATCCAAGATGGTTAGGTCGTTGTCATACTGGTAGCGCCAATAGTCCAAAGACCAGAAGCCATCACGACCGTACCACCCGAAACCGCCTCCCCAAGCCGTTCGTCGGTTCTGCGACCACGTTTGCAGGGAGAGCAGGCGCGCCAATAGGCTCTGGTCGAACGGACGACCGAACCAGACCTCGTCCGTCAAAGCGATGTCGACTTCTCCCCACAGTCGATCCAAGCGCACCTCCCATCCGGCGTAGTTTCCCGACAATTGCACATGCCAATCCGCAACCGAGGTGGTACCGCGCACGCCTTGCCAGGTGTAATCGAAGTTTATGAGCACATTGGCGAACGGGTCGGTGCCAAACCCAACCGACAATGTTTGCAAAGGTTTCTCTCCGGCAATCGGATTTTCTTGCTGGAGCAGCAACCAACCAACGCGATTACGCCATGGCAAGGGCACCATTCCATCCAAGGTCGCACTCCCACGCCCCTCGCTATCGATACCTCCAGCCAGCCCGAGCACCCATGGCAAAGGCGGTGGCAATCCCAACCAATCCGCTCCACCAGCCACCGGACAAGTCAAGAACAGGATCAAAGAACAGCCACTGCGCTTCAGCCAACGCATCATGTCGGAATCGATCATTCCATCCTTAGGCGCTGTCGCAAACGCTGGATTGCCGGGATCCGTTCGGATCGAGGACGAGTTTCCGACGCATTCGCTTCATGCTGTTCACGTTGAGTTTGCCGACGTTCCCGCCGCGCCTTAAAGCGCTGCTCCAACCGTTGCCGCTGTTCTGGCGACAACCGCTGAAAACGTTGAAAGGCCTGCTTGACCCGACGCTGTTGCGTTGGCGACAGCGTAAGAAAATCGCGATACCGTTGTCGAATTGCCGCCCGTTCTTGCGGATCGAGTTGTTGCCATTGCGCCAAACGATCTCGCGCCGCGGCACGCTCATCCGGATTCATTTGGCGCCATCGATCAGCCGCGCCGACCAGTGCCTGCTGCCGTTCCTGCGGTAACGCCTCCCACGTTTGTGCAAGCGGCGCGAGGATCTGTTGTTGCTCACTGCTCAGTGCGTCCCAATCGGCCGCATCACACATCCCGACGGACCAAAGTAGGCTAATCAGCCACGACCTCGTGAGGGATTTGTGCATTTTGTTCATGAGTATCATCTCGGGTTAATTGCGCCGCATCCTGCCGGCCATGATAAACCACGGCATCGAAGGTCTCCTGCTCCACCTCACCCCACTCGGCAAGGAACTCCAATAACTCGACGCTTGGCAAATCGTCATCGTTGGGGCTTGGTTGTGCACCAACGGCGCGGCCGGAGCATACGACGCAAAGCAAACACCATCTCAAGAAGGACTTGATCTGCATCGGTTCGTATCCTCGCGAGAACAAGTCCTCATGATACCGCCATAGCCTGCACGACGCGAACTCGGCGTATCCAGTACTCAATTTTGCAAAGCGTTTGGGCGCCTCGGGTTCCGGTAACACGCAGTTGATGCCCGTTTCTCGACCCTTGGGACCCGGTTAGTTATGCAAAAATCGATAGATGCAGACTAAAACGCAGGATACGGATAAGGGTTGACAGAAACGTTGACACATCGTCGTCATCGCCACTCCCCACCAAGCATTGAAGATGACCGCTTTTCGCGCTATGGTCGTATCTGTTTTACCCGCACCGCGTAGCGTTAGCGGGAAATGTCCCATTCGCGCACCATGCACTTTGCATTTGGGTCGGTAGCGTCGGTCTAGTGCCGCCTTATCGATATTTAAAGGCCCTCGCAAGGCTGTGCAGAAAATCGACTGCCGAACCATCGTCTGTTAATAATAGCAAGCCCATGAACATTCTTCGGCCCGTTCGCTGGCATGAAATTTAACGCATTCCGGCGTTGGCTCGGCATTCCCAATGCCAGCGCAAGCCGCCTGGAACGTTTACTCTCCGCTCTTGGCGGTTTTCTTGGTGTCCTGGGTGTGATCACCGTCACCCGGACACTGTTCGAGGGACCGGCAGCGACGCTGGTGATTACGTCGGCCGGCGCTTCCTCGGTCTTGGTCTTTGCCGTACCGCATGGAACCATGTCGCAACCGTGGGCGGTACTCGGTGGGCATGGATGTTCCGCCATTGTCGGGGTAACCTGCGCGACGTTACTCGGTCCGACTTTGTTGACCGGGCCAATCGCCGTTGGATTGGCGATTTTCTCGATGTATTCAATGCGTTGCTTACACCCCCCTGGAGGAGCAACCGCGTTGACCGCCGTCATCGGCGGTCCGCAGATCCTCGATCTCGGTTACGCGTTCGTTGTTCTACCCGTGCTGCTCAATATGACGATCGTGGTATTGGTGGGTCTTGTTTTCAATTTACCGATTTCGCAAAGGCAGTACCCGAGCAGGGTGCAGATCGGTGCGAAGCGCAAACAACTGCCTCGCGCTCGACATGAGATCATCGATCCTGCACTTTTAAGCGAAGCATTGAGCGAGTTCGACACATTCATTGACGTCAGCGAACAGGACTTGATGCGCATCTTTGCCATGGCGACACGCGAACCTAGCATGGACAAAGATCCGAATCTAACGATTGAACTCGGTGCGAGTTATAGCAACGGACAATACAGCCATGCTTGGCAGATTCGGCAAGTGCTAGCCATTGAGTTCGATGCCAGCGAGCAAACCGATATGGTGCGGTTTCGCGTTGTCGCTGGGGCCGGCCGCCGCCATTATGGTCGCGGCCGCTTGGAGTCCTTTCAAAACTGGGCGAATCACCGAGTGTATCGCGAAGACTGTTGTTGGCGTCCCCTATACAGCAGCGAACACGCTGTGGCTAAGCGGAACGGACCACCCTCGCTAGCGGAAACGTCGACTTAGCTGACAACAATCGACACACAGCGCCATGATCGAACACCGTGTTGCGAGCGCGGCCGATCCCTAGCAGTCCGTTTGATGATCCCGCCCTTTCTCGCAAACCATGCCTCGCAGGTGGTTGGAGAGAAATAGCGGATCCCGGACATCGACACTGAAGTGGAGCAAGCCAAAGCCAATGGTGATACGCAGTCATCTGTCGAGGAACTTGAGGTTGACGGGCATAGGTTCCTTCCGGGCGAAAGTAAGCGTAGGCAACCAATCGGTCACGGCGCATTGGTCACCTTGACCATTATCGATCAAGAACAATGTAACCAATCGGTCCGGTCTGGCCAACGGATTGGCGGGGATTACGTATCGCCATGCGGTTTTCGATAAAAGATTGATGTGGCGGATGCACTGGAGACTGGCAAGCACCTCGCGAGAACACGCCCGTCGCCCCGGCTTGACTAACCCAGAAGCGCCCACGCGAAAGGGGAACTCGCCATTTTCCCCAAACGAGGGCAGGATTCCACCGCAAGAGCGAATCGGCTTGCCTAGCCGATCAATGGGTTCAACCCATCAAGTTAACAGCCGGGTGCGCTCCGCCGCGGCACGATCGAATGACGGGATTCAGTCTCACGGCGGTAACGCAGTCACCCGTACATGACACCGAGCTCGCAAACCATTATGGTTGTGGCTCGACAAGACTCGCCGCA
>CAZWQC010000127.1:4074-7377 GCA_964635785.1 uncultured Ectothiorhodospiraceae bacterium | reverse complement strand
CCAGGCCATCTAGCCCGCGGCTTTCGTAATAAGCGGCCATTGCCTCGTGCGACAACGCCGGAGCATCATTCAACGCGGCCGCACGAGCCTTAAATTTCAACATCGCCGAATGATCTGGGTGTCGATCCAAGGCGGCATCGAGCACCGAAAGCGCTCGCTCCGGCCGCCCTTGTTGCAGCAACGCTTGGACCCATAACACCACAACAGGTGGGTGATGTGGCACTAGTGCCGCGAGCTCGCCAAGCGACTTTGCCGCCTCATCCGGCCGTTGCGCCGTCAGCAATGCCTGGGCCCGAGCCAGCTGGAACGGTAGCCGATCCGGTGCGGTTTGGCACAACTCGGTCAAAATCGCCAACGCCTCATCGGCTCGTTGCAGGCGCAACAGCGCTAGGGCTTGTGTGTAGCGCTGCACCGAGGTTAACTCCCTTATTGTTGTCAATTGCGCCAACAATGCCTCTGGTTTCGCCGTGTAGACCAACGCACGCCCCTGGGCCAAGCGAAACGCCATGGAATCACGCTGAGTGGGCGTTTGCATTTGCGCGGCACGCGAGCGCGCATCACTGATTCGGTGACTGGTCAAGGGGTGCGTACTGAGAAACTCGACGCCACCGGCTTCCCCGGCGAAACTCTTTTGCTGCAACGTTTCGAAGAAGTCCGGCATCGCGTTGGGATCGAAACCGGCATTGGCGAGGATCTGAATACCGATGTTATCCGCCTCGCGTTCGTGAGTACGGGAAAAACTCAGTTTCTGTTGGACGTTGGCAGCCACACTGGAGTACAAGGCGGCTTCTGCGAGCGCAGTGCTGTCGGTGTACGCCGCAATCAACATGCTGGCCAGCAAGGCGAGCTGCGAGGCCACATCGGTGCGCACACCTTGGCTATAGGCACGAACGATATGGCGCTGGGTAACGTGGGCGATTTCGTGGGCCATGACGGCCGCCAGTTCGGCTTCATCGTTAGCGGCCAGTAACAGTCCCGTGTTAACGGCGACAACACCGCCCGGTGCAGCAAACGCGTTGATACTCGGATCGGCGATTACAAGGAAGCGGAAGTCGGAATGCGCTCCCGGCGCATGGGCCAACAAGCGCCAACCGAGGCTACTCAGGTAACTGCCGAGTTCCGGGTCATCCAAAACCGGCAAACTGCGCTGGATCTGATTGACGATCTCGCGGCTTAGCTCTCGCTCCTCGCGTGGGGATAGCAAGGCATCATCCGGGCTACCGATATCCGGCAACCCGGCCGCCGCAACGCCAATGGTTGCAAAGCACCCGAACAAAAACAACCACAGGTAACACGCGCGCACGATGGCGCGACCCCACGGTTTTTTGTCACGGTGGCACGAAAAAAAAAGCGTTCCCATCATCGACGCCGCTCCGTGCAGTGGTGATCACGCAACACTATCACAAGACCATCGGAACACCCAAAGGCCAGCGCCAAAGCTACCCAATCGTTATATTGACGCTGCTTACCCGAGCAGATCAGACTCCACACAACACTACCACACAGCAGAGGCCACGCATGTATGCGATCAAAGAGATGGATGTTGCCACCTTGCTCCATTGGCAAAAGTCCGGCGTTAGCTACCGTTTGTTCGATGTCCGTTCGCAGCCGGAAATCGCCCGCGGCATCATCGCCGGCGCAGAAATTCTGCCGCTCCACTTGATCCCGCTCAATACCGCAGCCATCGAAACCGCAGCTCGGGTGAGCAAAGCCGTGATTTACTGCCGGACCGGCGCACGCTCCGGGCAGGCCTGCGCGTTCTTCGCACAGCGCGGTGTCGAGGAAGTCTATAACTTGCGTGGCGGTATCGTCGCTTGGCAACACGCGGGGGAAGTCCTCATTCCGCCACCGCACCCATGACGCACAACAATGCATGCCAGCTTCGCGGCAACTGCCACCAAGGTAGCCCCCTCTCGGCTGAGTCTCGGGTAGCAGCGCCACGGACACTGCTCCAACCGAGTCGCAGTCGGTACAAGGCACACGGGTCCATTCCCCGACACTGCACCCTCCACGAAAGGGCGGGTACTATGGTATCGCTCGGGGACGAATCGATACCAAAACACGCGTCATGCGATCAACGTCACAACCAAAGACCGCTCGGCCGGTACGATGACCGCTTAAATTCTGTTTGCCGACACGACCAATGCGGTTACAATCAGACCAACAACAGAGCGAGTGTTGCATTTTTTTCTGTTCGTCCCACATGGGAGTGGGTCGGCGATGACTGGAGAACCACCATGAGCGCCGTACGCGGCTGCGATGTTCCCGAGGATCGGCTGTATAGTCTTGAGCACAATGTATGGCTACGGCCGACCGAGGAAGGCGACATCATCCTCGGCATAACGGCCTACGCGGTCTCGTTAGCAGGCACCATTGTCGCGTACACACCCAAGCGAATCGGCAAAACAGTCAAGAAGGACAAATCCTGCGCGACGATCGAATCTGGTCACTGGGTAGGTCCGGCGAAAAGCCCTGTCGCCGGCACGATCATTGCCACAAACGACGCAGCCGCGCAGGATCCCGCATTGATCAGCAAAGACCCCTACGGCGACGGTTGGCTTGTCAAGCTCAAGCCGGAAGGCTGGCCCGCTGAGGCGGAACATTTGCTGCGCGGTGCCGACGCTGTCGTTGCGTTTGACAACAAGATGTCTGAAGACGGCTTCGAGGGCTGCTAACATCGCTGCAATACGGGCCTATGCTACCCGCAATACCTCCACCGATCGACCCAACCGGCAGATACGACAACCATGTCCAACTGGTTAGAGTTGTTACGCACGCTCAAGCCCTTCGCTGACCTCGTCGTCGACACCCGTCTCGTTGCCGCCATGGCAGCCAGCGCACGTGCGACGCCGCCACCATTACAGCTGTTTACACCAGCGGACCAACACGCCCCTTGCAGCGAACTCGTCAGTTACCAAAAATCGGCATGGCCAGCCATTTCCGTCACCGGTGGCCACTGCGAGTTACGCTGCGATCATTGCCGCGGCCAGGTCTTGCAGCACATGATCGCCGCAACCAAACCCGACATGCTCTGGCAAATCGCATCCAAATTAATTGCCGATGGCGCCAAGGGACTGATGCTCACCGGTGGTTCTGACCGCCGCCATCAGATTGACTACACACCCTTCCTACCCGTACTGACCCGACTGAAAACCACCTATCCGCAGTTCAAGCTCGCCGTCCACACCGCGTTGATCGACCGACCCAGCGCCCACGCGCTGGCCCAAGCCGGTGTCGATATGGCAATGCTCGACCTGATCGGTGCCCAAGTGGTTGACAGCGCCTTTGATCTGGTGCGCTTCC
>CAZWQC010000127.1:2561-4064 GCA_964635785.1 uncultured Ectothiorhodospiraceae bacterium | reverse complement strand
CAAGACACGATTTCTCAGGTCTATCATCTGCGGCGAACGGTCGCCAATTTCGAGACGACGCTTGCTCACTTGCTCGAAACACCCATGCAGGTCGTTCCGCACATTGTTGTCGGCTTGCACTATGGCCATTTACTTGGCGAATGGCGCGCGCTGGAAATGGTGACCTCACATCGACCGCACGCGTTGGTGTTGGTGGTCGCCATGCCCTACTACGCCCCTAACGCCCGCCCGTTTCGCATTCCGGACAGCCACGCCGTCGGCAACTTCTTTCGCGAAGCACGCTCGACACTGACCGACCTACCGATCTATCTAGGCTGTGGCCGGCCCGCTGGCACACCCCGGCGACTTTTGGATAGCTACGCGGTCATGGCCGGGTTGGACGGTATTGCTCACCCCGCCGAGGGTATCGTGGAGCTGGCACAATCCATGGGGCGGCAAACCCAGTATGCGGCGACCTGCTCGGCATCGGCGAGCGCACCTTGGACCTGGGCAACACCCGACCCGGCGCTGTTTCCGTCCTTGTTGGCAACGACCCGATGCACTAAAACCACGGCATGACAACCCGTTCGCGGTCGGTCAGTGCATCGGCCAATCGTGGCGGTGCTTGGGCGAAGCGATCTGCGACATCTTTTGTGCGGCAAAACCAGCGCGAGCGAGGTTGACCTAAATGCCAAAACCGGCACTCTCCATCGTCGAACTCGGTGGCTACCCGAACTTCGTCGAGGTTTTCGCCAACGCTGGATTCGATCTGACCGTGGTCCGTTCGATGCGCAAAGCGATCGCCTATCTGAAACAGCGCAGTCCACAGGTCATCTTGACCGAATTCAACTTTCAATCCGATTTTCGCGATCGCACCAGCAGCTTAGAGTCACTGCTCGGGACGGTTCAATTGCGCTGCCCTAACGCCCGCCTCATCGTCATGTACGATCGCGAGGCAGAGGACAAACTGCAGCGATTATTGGATCGCGACCTGGTCTACGCGAAACTGCCTTTCCCGATCACCACGTCAGCGCTCCAGGAACTCCTCAGCCGCCTTAACGATAACGGCCTATGCGATACCGCCAAGGTATAACAGAGCGAGAGCGAAAATTATGTACCTTGATCATTTCGGTTTAAGCGAAATCCCGTTTCGACTTACCAACGATCCGCGGTTTTTGTTTCTCGGCCAAAATCATCGCCGGGCACTGCGGTATCTGAACGATGCCATCATGCATTACGATGACGTGACCGTGCTCACGGGGATACCCGGTATCGGCAAGACCATGCTACTGCAATACCTGATTAGCGAGATCGGTGAACAAGCGGAACCGGCGATGGTTGCCCAAACCCAGGTAGATGAAGAAAACTTGTTGAGCAGCATCGCGAAGTCGTTCGATATCGCGACCGACAACCTCGACAATCCGCGTCTGTCGCAGCTCGTCAAGGCCCTATCCAAACGCCAGAAAGTCACCAACAAGCCGATCCTGCTGTTCAAGGCCGGATCGTCGGACGCTTCTGCCCGGG
>CAZWQC010000127.1:2263-2551 GCA_964635785.1 uncultured Ectothiorhodospiraceae bacterium | reverse complement strand
TGCTGTTCATCGACGAAGCCCAGAACTTATCCCATCGACCGCTCGCGACACTGCATCGAATCTGCGCCCTCGCCGTCGCAAAAGGCTTGCGCTTCACCGTTTTTTTGAGTGGGCAACCCGTACTTCGGGAAACCTTGAGCCTGCCCGAACTCGAGCATCTGCGCCAACGCATCAATCTTTTATTTCGCCTGGCGCCATTCGATTTCGCCCAAACTCAGGCCTATATTCGCCACCGCCTGTATATCGCCAAAGCAACCAATCTCGACCTTTTCGATAATGAAGCCACCC
>CAZWQC010000127.1:0-2253 GCA_964635785.1 uncultured Ectothiorhodospiraceae bacterium | reverse complement strand
CCCCCCAGCTCACCGAGGACCACAGCCACAGCGGCGGCATTGCCCAACGCATCAATAATTTATGCGATCGCAGCCTCGCAACCGCCGCAATGGAAGGCTACCTACAAGTCGGCGCAGAAATGGCGCGGCAGGCAGCGAAAGAAATGGGGCTGCAACCCTACCGAAAAACCGTTTCGTTCAAACGGCAAAAACGCGACATCGAGGCGCCACAGGCACAACTGACCATCACTTACAACGACCAGCCAGCCGAAAGCTACCCTCTCGACGAGAAAACCGTCACCATCGGACGCCGGGACTACAATGACCTGGCGATTCATCATCATCTCGTCAGTCGCCAACACGCACGCATCAGCAAACGTGAAAAAGGCTACTTCATCGAGGATCTGCTGAGTACCAACGGCACCTTCATCAACGGTCACCGCATTCACGGGCACTGGCTGAAGTCCGGCGACATCATTCGCCTAGGCGAAATCGAGATGACCTTCCTTGGTCAACCCGCGACAGCCACCGACAGTTAATCGTCGCGACCGCCGTAGCACGTCATGAAGTCACGCAGGACTTGTTGTTGCATATCGTTCAAATGGTCGAAACGAACGCCACAGCGCCGCGCACCGGGGATTTCGTTCGGCTCGTGCGCAGAAACGTCGTACACAACCTCGCCGTGCAGGTCTTGTGCAAGCATGTTGTGGGCAAACGAGAGCATTCGCAATTCCACGGATTCCGGCGTACGCCGCTCATCGGCCAGGTAAGTAAAACCGATACCACCCTCGCCAAGATCGAGCATCTTCCCCGAAATCGACGGTTGTTTGCCAAAAAACACAAACGCGCCATCGTCCGTCGAGACTCGCAATGCTCTTCGCTTTTCTAACTGCTCTTGGTACGTCGACATGGAGTCGATCCCCTGGTTTTGGGATGTCTCGGCAACTCGTCCCGGAACTACTACGACAAGACACCTAATCAATAACAACCGGTCGCACCTGCGAACCGCTCAAAACGTCCCGACTACTGACCCGACTCGGCAACATTTGACACGGGCAGATCACGCCACCGACACCGTCCCATCTTACCGTTGCCCATTGGTCTGCATGCGGGTTCTAGCACCACGACAGGTGCTGCATCCGAACCTTATGCAAAGGCCAGGCCATAAAAAAATAACTCGATGCAACAATTGGTTAATAATCTCTATTCATCTCTCATGTAAAATTTGTCGACGATTTCGGCCGGCCAAGCCGATACTTGCCACGCCACCAACGCAACCACTTCTGCTCGCCCGGTCAGCGACCTCGACCAGGGCTCGTCGGCATTGGTCACTGCCACAAGCCCATATCGCATTCCCCCCCGTGAACCTGCCGACCCGGGGCAACCGGATCAACAAATCCCCTCAACAACCGCATCGAATTCAGCAAGTGATATTTCGCTACTTGAGTCAACGATGTTAAATCGCCACGCGTTGCGGCTACAATCTCAAGGAAACAACACCAAGAACCGCCAACACCAATCCACCTCAGTTGCGGTAACACGATGAAAGACGACTTCATTTTGCAGCTTGTCGGGAAATCGACCATCATCGAACAACGGCAAAGCCTCGAAGAGGGGCTGTCGGAACTGGCTGCGGAAGCCGCGGCTATGCTACGTGTGGGACGCTGCTCGATCACCCTGCTAACCGACGGCGACTGCGCGGACCATCCGCAGCTTCAGGTTTTTTCTTATTACGGCAATCTCCCCGAAGCGGCATTGCGCGCCCGTCAACCCGCCGACCGAGGTATCGCCGGCACCGTCATCGCCCGCAAAGAACCGCTACTCATCCGTGACATTCGCCACTCCGAATTCGCCAATGACGCCCGTTATCCCGATGATGCCGACACCAGTTTCATGAGTGCCCCGCTGTTCGTGGCCGACCAAGTCGTCGGCGTCATCAGCGTCAGCGAACCCTCGCATCACCAGACCTTTTCCCTTAACGATTTAGGCGTCTTGCGGATTTTCGCGGCCTTCATCGGCAAGTCAATCCATGTCTTCCAGTTACAAAAACTCTCGACCTCGCATCTATTGCAAATGATCGTCGCCAGCGAACAACGCGAGCGCATCAAGGCCGGGGACCGCCCGTTGGCACCCGAGCCAACACGGCTTGCCAAGTTGATTGCCAAGACCTGGTATCGAGAGCTATCCGAGGCGGGGTTTGGCACCCAGGCGATCATTTCGGTCACCTCGGAAGTCTTGACCCAACTCAACGAGAACCTCATTCGACACAAAAAA
>CAZWQC010000126.1:3486-7385 GCA_964635785.1 uncultured Ectothiorhodospiraceae bacterium | reverse complement strand
CGCGGTGCAGCATGGCTGTGGCAGGACGGCACCGACCCGAGCGCCTAGCGCAAAGACCAGGCGCCACGTGCTGGTAGGAGCAGTCCAGCCACTTCGGCACAGATCTCACCGCGACGATCAATGGAAAAACCAATAACTGACCATGATCGCGGTGACAATGCCCGCAACATCGGCGGTTAAACCGCAGGCAATCGCGTACCGGGTTTTCCGCACACCGATGCTACCGAAGTAAACCGCCAGTACGTAAAACGTCGTTTCGGTGCTGCCTTGCATGACCGCCGCCACCTGCGCCGGGAACGAATCGACGCCGTACCGATCGATGGTTTCGATCAACATCGCTCGCGCACCACTACCGGAAAATGGTTTCATCAATGCGGTGGTGAGACTGGGCACAAAATCGGTGTTCATCCCGAGCCGATCGCAAATCGCCGCCACAAGCCAGAGCGCTCCATCCAATACGCCGCTCGCCCGCAACAGACCGATGGCGACCAGCATGGCGACCAAAAAAGGCAGTAAGCGAACGGCCACAACGAAACCTTCTTTGGCACCCTCGATAAAGGTCTCGTACACGGGTACTCTGCGCCACGCGCCCGCTGCTAGAAAAAGCATGATAATGGACAGTAGCATAAAGTTGCCAAGCACTGTTGACCGTGCCGCCAACGCCTCGGATGATAACCCGGTCAACGCGGTCAACAAAACAGCCAGTAACCCGGCAAACCCGGCAAAATAGGCGAGCACCACGCCATCCCAGAGACGCAGGCGCTGAATGGCCGCCACCATGAGCAAGCCCGTCATCGTGGAGGCCGTGGTGGCCAGCAGAATCGGAATGAACACCGCGGTCGGATCGGCTGCGCCCTGTTGCGCCCGGTAGAGAAAGACGGTCACGGGGAGGAGGGTGACGGACGAGGTATTCAAGACCAAGAAGAGAATCTGCGCGTTGCTGGCGGTGTCCGCGGCCGGGTTCACCGTCTGCAAATCCCGCATCGCCTGTAGTCCCAGTGGCGTTGCGGCATTGTCCAGCCCAAGCAGATTGGCGCCCAGGTTCAGACTCACCGATCCCAAGGCCGGATGCCCGGCGGGGACTTCCGGCAATAGCCGGGCGAACAACGGTGTCAGCAGCCGTGCAATGACCGCCGTCAACCCCGCCTCGGTTGCGATCCGAAACAACCCCAGCCAAAGCGCAAGTACCCCAATCAGGCCCAACGCGATCTCTGCGCCCAATTGCGCCATCTCGAAGGCGGCATTGACCATGGCCGAGAGCACCTCGGGCCGATCGAGCAGCAGCCATTGCCACAAGCCGGCAACAAACGACATCAGAAAAAACCAAAGCCAAACGGCATTCACGTCGATCCACCCTCTATTCTGCGTGCCTAATTGCGGGTCGACCGGGCCTGCCGATCGCTAGGTCAAACGGTTGCTTTTGCAACGCTTGACAACACTCTGCTATGCTTAAGTCGAACACCGCTTCGACCGGCTGCGCGCCATCGCCTTGCCGATCGGTTGGCCGGCCAACGACAAAGAGTCACCATGAACACGATGCAACCCGCAAAACAATTCCTCAGCGGTAACGAGGCACTTGCCCTCGCTGCCTTGCATGCGCCGATCGATCTCGGTACCGGCTATCCCGGCACACCGTCGACCGAAATATTGGAACACTTCGCTGACCTCGGTGGCAAAGCCCAATGGGCACCGAACGAGAAGGTCGCGGCGGAAGTCGGGTTGGGCGTCGCTTTTGCCGGCGGCCACGCCTTGGTCACCATGAAACACGTTGGCTTGAACGTCGCCGCCGATGTCTTGTACACTGCGACCTATTCCGGCGTGCAAGGGAGTTACGTCTTGGTCAGTGCCGACGATCCCGGTATGGCATCGAGCCAAAACGAACAAGACAGCCGCCGCCATGCCCACGCCTCCGGTGCCCCCATGCTGGAACCGTCCTCGCCGCAGGAAGCCTACGCCTACCTGCGGCTTGCGGTTACGCTATCGGCACGCTGGGAGATTCCCGTCCTGTTGCGGATGAGCACCCGGGTGTGCCATTCCTATGGCGTCGTCCAACCAAGCGAGCCGGCATCGGCCCGCGATCCCATCGCCTTTACCCGTGCCCCGCGCCAGAGAGTCATGATTCCCGGTCATGCTCGTCCAGCGCATCTGGCCTTGCGTGCCAAGCTCGATGCGATTCGGACTTGGAGCGAAAGCGCGCAGGGGCCGAATCAAGTGGTCGATGGCAGCGACCATCGCCTTGGCATCATTACCTCCGGGGTCAGTTATTGGCATGTCCGGGAAGCGGCACCGACCGCGGGTGTTTTCAAGGTCGGCATGCCACATCCCTTCCCCGCACAGCCGATTTTGGATTTTATTGCCCAATACGAGCGCTGCATCGTGGTCGAAGAAAACGATCCGTATTTGGTCGAACAAATCCGTACAGCGGGCGGTGATGTGCCGGTCACACCCACGCCGTTTCGCTTCGGTGAACTCGATGTCAATCGCGTGCGCAAATTGCTCGCCGCCGACACCACTCTTGATCCGGCGCCCCCCGCGGCCAAGCCACCCGAACTTTGCCAAGGTTGCCCGCATCGGGCCTCGTTCCAAGTCCTCAAAGATCTCGATCTCATCGTTGCCGGCGATATTGGCTGTTACACCTTGGCCGTGCTGCCGCCTCTGCAAGCCATGGACACGCAAATCTGCATGGGTGCCAGCATCGGTGTCGGCCTCGGGTTGCGGCATACCCTACCGGAATCCGAAGCCCGTCGCGTTGTTTCCGTGATTGGCGACAGCACATTTATCCACAGCGGCTTAACCGGTATCGCGGAGATGGTCTACAATCCACCGTCCTGCGGACACGTGGTCATTATTCTGGACAACAGCACGACCGCGATGACGGGTCTGCAAGAGCACCCCGGCACGGGCCGCGGCTTGGCCCATGCGCGCAGCGGTCAAGTCAGCATTGAACAAGCCTGTCGCGGCCTCGGCGTCGATGCCGTCCATCTCGTCGATCCCGTCCGTGACGCGGACGGCTTTCGCGAGCAATTGCGCGCCGCGCTTGCCAGTGATGGAACCACAGTGTTTATCGCGCGGCAACCCTGCGTCCTGGCCGCCCCAAAAATTCGCCAATATGAACAGGCACTCAAGCCGGTGGTGGTGTCCGACTGTGCTGCCGAAAGCGAGGTCGCGTGAGCATGGCCGAGGTCACGAACATCAAATTTGCCGGGCTTGGCGGCATGGGCGTACTCAGCGCAGCCAACGTGATGAGTCAACTCGCGTTTCGTGTTGGCTACGATGTCAAGAAAGCCGAAGTGCACGGGATGAGCCAGCGTGGCGGATCGTTATGCAGCGATGTCCGCTATGGACCGTTGGTCTTGAGCCCGATGATTCCACTCGGTGAAGTCGATTTCTTGGTTTGTCTCGCCGTCGAGTGGCAACATCTTCATGTCCACGAATTACGCCCGACCGGTCGACTCCTTTCCGCCGCCGCCATCGATTCTGCCCAACTGACGACTCGCAAAGCCCTGAACGTCGCCATGTTGGGCCTGTTGAGCCGACACCTTAACTTTCCGGACAACGCGTGGTTGGCGAGTTTGCGCGAGTGTTTCCCCGCCAAACTGCACAATAGCAACGAACACGCGTTCCGCCTCGGGCAAACCGTTGGCAGCGAAACACCCATTCCGTCAACCGCACAGATGGCAGGTAACCAGCCATGAATCAGCTTTGGAACGACCGCTACGGGGTCGTCGATCCCGCATCCGCGCTGGATTATCTCCCGGAAAACCAACTCCGCGCGTTGCAGCTTCAGCGCCTACGCGCGGTCGCGGCGCGGGCCTATGAGCACGTCGGTTTGCTGCGCGAACGGATGGACGCCAACGGCTTTCGTCCGAATGATATCCAAGAGCTTACCGATGTCCGCC
>CAZWQC010000126.1:0-3476 GCA_964635785.1 uncultured Ectothiorhodospiraceae bacterium | reverse complement strand
CATCTGCCGTTTACATCAAAGACTGATCTACGTGACACCTATCCTTATGGGTTGTTCGCAAGTCCGCTCAAGGACGTGGTCCGTTTGCATGCATCGAGTGGCACCACCGGCAAACCCATCGTGGTCGGTTATACCCAGGCGGATATCGACGTCTGGCGAGAAGTGATTCGGCGCTCGCTGGCCATGGCCGCGCTGACCCGGGATGATGTTATCCAAAACAGCTATGGCTACGGTTTGTTCACCGGGGGCCTTGGTCTGCACAACGGTATCGAGGCGCTTGGGGCGACCGTGATTCCCACCTCGGGTGGCAACAGCGAACGGCAGATTATGGTCATGCGCGATTTCGGCGTGACCGCGATTTGCTGCACGCCGAGTTACTTCCTGCACTTGATCGAAACCGCCCAACACATGGCCGTTGACTTACCGTCCTTGCCCTTGCGGGTCGGTATTTTCGGGGCCGAACCCTGGACCGATGCGATGCGCGCGCGCATCGAAGCGGCTGCTAGCATCCGTGCCCATGACATTTACGGTCTGTCCGAAATCATCGGCCCAGGCGTCGGTATGGAATGCGTGGCCCAGGCCGGCTTGCACATTTTCGAGGATCATTTCCTCGTCGAAATCGTCGATCCGGAAACCGGCCAAGTTTTGCCAGATGGCGAGGAAGGCGAACTCGTCTTGACCACATTATCCAAACAGGCAATGCCCATTTTGCGCTACCGTACCCACGACATCACCCGCATCCTCCCACAACCTTGCACCTGTGGCCGCACCATCCGCCGAATCCAGCGCATCGGCCGACGCAGTGACGACATGTTCATTATCCGTGGCGTGAACGTCTTTCCCAGTCAAATCGAAGCCGCTTTACTGCGTGTCGAGCATACCCTGCCCCATTATGAGATCATCTTGCGCCGCGCCGGTGAACTGGATTCGTTGGAGGTCCGAGTGGAGGTTCTACCGGAATACTTTTCCGATCGCATCAGTGAAATGGAGGAATTAAGGCGCAACCTACAACGCAGCATCGAGCAAATCATCAATGTTCGCGCCGATGTTCGCTTGGTCGAACCCAACTCATTGGAGCGATCACAAGGCAAAGCCAAGCGTGTGCGCGACGAACGCAGTTAGTCTCGGTCACCATCGAGCAGATCAGATCCCTTGTCGAACCACAGCCCAGCAGGATTGACATGAAAATACCGCAGCTATCCGTATTCCTCGTGAACGAACCCGGCCGTTTGCGGGCGTGCTTGGACATCCTCACCGAAGCCAAGGTGAATATCCTCACGTTGTCCTTGGCCGACACCAAAGACTTCGGCATCTTGCGCCTAATTACCGCGGAGCCGGAGCAAGCGAAGTCGGTTCTGGAAAACCATCGCTACGTCGTGAAAACAACGGAAGTCGTCGCGCTAGAGGTCGCCAACCATCCGGGCGGATTGTCACAGATTCTCGACATCGAAGCCGATGCGGGAGTCAACGTAGAATACATGTACGCGTTTAGCATGCCGCGTGACGAACGGGCCATCATGGTGTTTCGCTTCGACGCACCCGATCGGGCGATCGCGGCCCTCACCAACAAAGGGATCAATCCGCTCGCGTCAGTTGCCTTGACATCACCGGAACAACCGTAATGGATCTCGGCAGTGTCCGTTACGAATACATCAAGGACGGTTTGCGCCGAGAGGACTTGGCCGACGATCCCGTCTCCCAATTCGAACGTTGGTACGGCCAGGCCGTTGCTGCCGACATTTTGCAGCCGAATGCCATGACCTTGGCCACGGTATCCGCTACCGGGGAACCTTCGTTGCGGGTCGTCCTTTTAAAATCGTACGATCAGCAAGGGTTCGTCTTTTATACCAACTACGAATCGCGCAAATCCCGGGAAATTGCCGCGAACCCGAACGTCGCCTTGCTCTTCTTCTGGATCGAGTTCGAACGTCAAGTGAAGATTCGCGGTCGAGCCAGCAAGATCTCCGCCGCAGAATCATTAAAGTACTTTTCCTCTCGCCCGCGCGGCAGCCAGATTGGCGCCTGGTGTTCACCGCAAAGCAGTGTGATCGACTCTCGCCGGTTCCTGGAAGCCGAGTTCGAACGCATGAAGCAGAAGTTCTTCAATCGCGAAATACCGTTACCGTCGCACTGGGGCGGTTATCGCGTGCGACCGGACACTTATGAATTTTGGCAGGGTCGCCCCAACCGACTGCATGACCGTTTTCACTATCAGTGTAACGAACGCGGCTGGCAAATCAGTCGATTGGCACCCTGAAGTCAAACGGAGGCGGTATGAAATCACCATTGGCAGATAGGCGATCTCACCCGGTTACAGGTGCATGGGGTAGCGCCGATCGGCCAAGCCATCGAGCAAGGCAACGATGACCCATCACATCATGACTCCCGGGCACATGACCCCGGGGCAGCCAACAAAAGAAGCCGAGGACCAGGTTTTGCAGCCATTGCTGGCCCGCCTGCCGGGGCATGTTCGCGACAGCTTCTCAGAAGAGCAACTGGCCTATCTGAAACTGGCGTTGGGGGCGAGGAAATGGGGGCGTCACGCCATCGATTGGCGGCCCACCATCAAATGGTTTCGTCACCGCTACTATTTCGTCTTTCTCGCCGGTCGCGACCGGCGTACGCTGTCCCGCGGTGAGCGGCAAATCGGTTTGATGTTGCAAGCCGGTTTTTTGACCGTGCTGCTGACCTTCAGTACCTTGCTCGGGCTGTTGGCGTTGTATCTGGCCAAATCCGCGGCCGGGATTGATTTGGTTCCCGGTTTTTCGCTTGGCATCTGGAGTTGGTTTAAGTCGTCTTTTCTGTAACGCGAGGATTGAGTGTTTTTATGCAGGTAATGGCTCAACGGGTCGCAATGAAAGCCCGAGTGTCGTTACTTAAGACCAGACAGGTCAGGCAGCCGCTGGCGTAAGCGCCCGTATCAATGCCGATGCGGTGTGGTTTGATGTCGGGCTCGTCGGTAATGGTGTGGCCATGCACGACCAGTTTGGGGTGTGGTTGTTTCCCACTGCCGCTTAGAAATGGCTGTTTGATCCAGAGCAAGTCGTGGCGAGATTGTGCTTCGATGGGGATACCCGGACGGATGCCGGCATGGACGAAGAGGTAGTCGCCGAGCAAGTAGTAGTCTTGCAGTTGGCTGAAAAACCGCAAGTGATGGATTGGGACCGCGCGACGGAGTGCTTGCGCGAGTGGTTTGAGCGCCGGGGTGGCACCGAAGGGTGGGGCGGCGATGCCGTACGAGGCGAGGGTGACCAGGCCGCCATACTGGAGCCAGGCGGCGTGGGCGCTAGGATCCTCTAGAAAACCGAGCAGCAGTTGCTCGTGGTTGCCGATCAGGAAAATGGATGACAGGCCTGGCAGCGAGCGGGTGCTGAGGTGTTCGATGACTTCACGACTGTCTGGACCCCGGTCGACGTAATCGCCGAGATAGATGACGCGGTGTTCACTCTCGGGGTGGGCCGCGGCCGCGGCTTGGA
>CAZWQC010000125.1:0-7405 GCA_964635785.1 uncultured Ectothiorhodospiraceae bacterium | reverse complement strand
GGGCGTGTTCGGCCTGCAGCCTGGCCTCTTTGGCGCCTAAAATGTTTCGGCCTTGGTAATACAACCGAACCTTTTGTCCGGGACACCATTCGGCTACAGGCAAGACTTCGACCTCAAGGCCGGGTACCGCTTGGCTTCGGTAGCGACGATCTGGGCCGAGTGGCACCTCGCGGTAGACGCCGTGCCGTTGCGCATAGCGATACCAAAGGACCGAGCGCAAATCGTCCGGTTCGGGATAAACCAAGACGAATTCCGGTACGTGGTTGGTCAAGCTGCGCTCGAGCATCGTTACACTGTCTTTGCGTTCTTTGTCAGCGCGCGAGGTGGTGACCACTTCCAGACTGATCAGAATCTCCGCGGCGGTGAGGGCTGCAACGTTTTGGGTGGTAACTAAGGCATAGTCCGGATACAGGGCTTTCTGCCGGTGTTCCTCGGCAATCCAATACCAAATCGGATGATCGCTCACCCCTTTGAGGTTGGTCAACTCGGCAACGCAATCGAGAACTGTACATAAATAGACAATGGTTTGCTTATGGGCATCCGATTGGGGCACGTCGAGTTCCTCGTCGTAATAGGGAGTTCCGTCAAACGACTCGGGCGGATGCGCAATGGCCAGCAGCTTAGGCCGTGTGGGCGGGGCTTGCTGCGGTGAAGGTATAACGGCAACAGAGCTCGTCATCTTTGCTCTCCTTATCTGTGCGATACTGCCCTGCCACGTCGGTAGTGCTCAAGTGGTAGGGCTTGCTTTGGCAACGGTTCGCGTATCGAATCCACCGGCCTAGTGCATGGCACTGCGCTGCTGCCGGGTTTGGTCGATCAGGTCCAAGACATCGAGATCGTCAGGATCGAGTTCCAACGCATGCTCGAAACTGGCCAACGCCACGCCGAACAAGCCGAGTTCTCGTTCGCACTCGCCACGATTACGGACGGCAATCGCATGGCCTGGTTGCATCCGTGCGGCGGTATCGAACATCGGTCGGGCTTCTTCGAATAACCCCTGATCGACCAAGGAACAGCCGAGATTGTTATACGTCTCGGCACTGTACGGATTCAATCGCAAGGCGATCCGCGCCGCTTTCTCCGCTGCCGCCGGCTCCTCGATCTTCCTTAGGGCGACGCTTAAATTGCTATAGATCTCCGGATTTTCCGGTGCATACTCCATCGCTTGCTGAAACAGCGCGATGGCGGCGGGCAGTTCCCCGATTTGGGACGCCAAAACGCCCAAGAAGTGCAACGCATCGGCATTGGTCGGGTCGGCCTTAAGGACCGAGCGATAAGCCGTCTGCGCCTGTTGTAAATCGCCAGCTTGGTGGTGACGCAGACCGTTGGCGAGCGTTTCTTCGTGATTTAACTGGTCGGTCCCTTGGTCGGTTTGGTGTGGTTCAGCCATTGCGGGATCGTTGGCGGTCATAATGGACCTCATTGTGACGTCAGTGGCAAGAATCGGGTGAAGTTGCGCTATCATCGTAGCCGATCTTGCGCTAGATTGCGCCCAACCAGGTAAATTTCCGGGAATTTCCCCAGAACTACGAGGTTAAACCTTGTCAACCCAACGCGCGGAAGAAGCATTTGCTGCCCTGACCAAGAGTGAGAAACCGATCTTTCGTTTGGTCGAGGAAGCGCGAACCCAAGGCTGGACCGCCGCGGATGTGCGTGCGTTCCTTGCCCGGATCGAGGCATCTGGGCGGCTGTCGCAAGTCGCGTTGGATGGTATGGCGCAAGAACTATTCAAAGCGGTTGAAGCGGGCGTGCCATTTGATACCGGCGTACCGACCCGGCGGGGTACCGATGCCGAGGTGCATTCGGTGCAAACCGCGGCAGAACAAGCGCAACCCACCCGAAATCCGCCGGGGGAGGGCGATGCAACGGCGGTTGTCAAGCGCACCGAGACCAGCCAAGCTACGGGCGTCGCGACCGATGGCGTGGTCACGGCGATCAGTGCGGTATCCCACCCGAGTCATGCCCGGCAAACGTTACCGCCGGAAGCGATTCGTTCAGCCCCAGCACGTAAAGTCGAGATCGGTGCCGTATTGAAGGATCGTTTCGTCCTTGAGAGCATGATCGCCAAGGGCGGTATGGGCATCGTCTACAAAGCCCGCGACCGGCGCCGCGAAGAGGCCATGGACCGCCATCCCCACATTGCGATCAAGGTACTCGGCGACGAGTTCAGGCGTCATCCGGATGCGTTTATGGCCCTGCAACGCGAGGCCAAAAAGGCTCAAGAGCTGGCGCATCCCAACGTGGTGACGGTCTATGATTTTGACCGCGATGGTCCGATTGTCTATATGACCATGGAGCTGTTGACGGGGGAAGCCCTGTCGCAGATCATCAAGCGGGTTGAGGATAGCGGCATGCCGGTCAAACAGGCTCTGCCGCTCATTCGTGGCATGGCCGAGGGTCTGGCTTATGCGCACAATAAACACATCGTCCACTCGGATGTTAAACCAGGAAACGTCTTTGTTACCGAACAACAGGTCGTCAAAGTGCTGGACTTCGGTATCGCCCGTGCCGCCGTCCGACCCGGACAAAATTCCGACGAAACCGAATTCGACGCGGGTTCCCTTGGTGCCCTGACGCCAACCTACGCCAGTTGCGAGATGTTTGCCAAGCTCGAACCGGACCCGCGCGACGATATCTACGCCTTGGCCTGCATGGCTTATGAGCTTCTCGCCGGCAAGCACCCGTTCAAGCGGATGCCCGCCCCGCAGGCGCGGGCACAGAAACTCAAGCCGGACCCGATTCCGACACTGACGCGGCGACAATGGCAAGGCTTGTTGAAAGGGTTGGCTTTCGAGCGCGAAGACCGAACGGCGAGTGCGATGGAGCTGCTTGCGGCGCTCGAAGATCGCCCGGCCAAGCGCTCGCGAGCAATCCTTGCCGGCGCCACCGCCGCGACCGTTTCGGCGATCATCGTGTTCTTTGTTACGCCAGCAATTCGCCCAGACAAACCCGAGCCACTCCCGGAGCCGGAACCAATGTCAGCACAGGTCGCAGGACAAGTCAGCCGATTATTGGACGTCGCCGAAGCCCATCGGATGGTCGGTCGGCTGATCGAGCCCCCTGGCAGCAGTGCCTTCGACGCCTATCAACAAGTTCTCGAAATTCACCCCTACGACCGCGATGCCTTGCAGGGGCTTGCCGAAATCGCTGATCACTTTCTTCAGCAGGCGAAACAGGCCGAAGCCGACCAAAACGAGCAGCGTGCGTTGCTGTTTGCCGCATTGGCACGAAAAGCCGATCCGCGCAATCGTGCAATCGCGCGATTCTACGAGCGGCTGGCCCGACGCAATCCAGCGGCGGCCCAGGCGGTTTCGTTAACAGATTGAACGAAGGCACCGTAAAGAAATGCAACGAGGCCGGTGAAAGCCAGCGGTTCGATTGCCAGCTTATCGTGGGCTGACCGATCGAGTCATACCGACACGGGGGCGAGCTGCCGGTTGACAAGGCGCAGTGCATCGAGCCGATTCGATAGCCAGCGATCATCATTGATCAGCTGGAAGATACCAAGCCGCTCCATCCGACGGCGGGGCTGTTCGGCCAAGCCCACCAGGCAGACCGGAGCATGGCGGCGGACGGTGTCGCGGACGATGGATTCAATGGCCAGCGAGGTGGTCACGCCCAGGTGGGGAACGTCGGCCAAATCGATGACCACGGCATCGGCTTGCTGCAACGTGGGCGCGTGTCGCGTCAAGGCTTGGGCGGCGGCAAAAATCAGCGGACCGCTTAAATGCAATAGTGCAATCCGGTGGTTGTTTTCGTACAGCAGGGCTTGTTCCTCTTCGCTTAGCGGGGTATACCCGCGGCCGTTTGGCTTATTGTCCATGCCAGGGCATAAGCAAACCGCCGTCTCTTCTTGCAGATCGGCAAGCCGACGAATTGTTAAGATGTTAGCCACGAACAAGCCGATACCGACGGCAACCATGAGGTCGACAAAGACCGTCAAACCAATAACACCGTACATGATGAAGGCGCCACGGAAGGTGACCCGGTGGGCGCGTCGCAAAAAACCCCAGTCGATGATGTCGAAACCGACTTTCAAGGCGATAGCGGCCAAGACGGCCAACGGGATGTGTGCTGTGAGTGCCGCCGCGCCGAACACGATGAGGGTCAGTACGAGTGCGCGAACAAGCCCGGCGAAAGCGGTGCGTCCACCAGCTTGAATATTGACGACCGTACCCATGGTTGCCCCGGCTCCCGGCAAGCCGCCGCACAAGCCCGAAGCGAGATTGCCTAGTCCTTGACCAATCAGTTCTTTGTCGGAGTTATGTTGTTGCCGCGTAAGACTGTCGGCGATCATGGAGCTGAGCAGGGCATCGATGGCACCCAGCATCCCGAGGACCAGTGCATCGATAAAAACACCCTCCATTTGAGCGGTGGTGAACGTTGGCCAATGTAGCGTGGGTAAACCCATGTCGATCGGGCCGATTAAGCGCAGTTCGCTTTGGCCGAGGAGGCCGATAGCGATCAGTGTGCCCGCGACCAATGCGATCAATTGCGGCGGGACCCACTGGCGCCAGCGCTTGGGCATGAAGAACAAGATCGCCAACGTCGTCATCCCGAGGCCGAGTTCGACGAGATTGAGCCTCGCAACCAAGCCGGGGAGCGCTTGTAAAGTTCCAGTGACGCCGCCGCCGGGCGATGCCTGGCCGAGCAAAGCGGGCAATTGCAAAATGATCAGGATCAGGCCGATACCGGACATGAAGCCGGAAATGACGGTGTACGGCATGAGCGTGACATAACGACCAAGGCGAGCCAAGCCGAATAGGATTTGAAACAAGCCGGCCAACATCACTGTCGTTAGCGCGAGCGCCATGCCGTTCGCGGGGTCGGCTGCAATTTGTTTGGCGATAACGGCCGTGAAGACCACGGTCATCGGTCCGGTCGGTTCCGACATCAACGTTGGCGTGCCACCGAACAAGGCGGCGAATAGGCCAACCAGAATAGCGCCGTACAGCCCCGCTTCCGGTCCAGCTCCGGAGGCGACACCGAAAGCCAAGGCCATCGGTAAGGCAATGACGGCGGCAGTCATCCCGCCGAAAATGTCACCGCGCAGGTTGCTCAAACGGATGTCGTTAAAGATTGTCATGGGCTAGCCCCATCGGTGTGTGTTTACCCCTACTATCCCACGAAGCTGCCTGGGGGGGACAATCGAAGTTTTTTAACTGTCAATAGATCTCGGTCTATAGACAAACCGATGTCATAGTGATACCCGGGTTTTCGCGAAGTCTTGCCGTGCTGGCGGCGGGTATGTGCCTGACCCGCCCGCGTCGGCTGCCGTTAAAGAGAAAAGTGGGTGACGTCGAACGGTGCAAGGCGATGCTGCTACGCTTGCGTATCGAGCGATGATGGCGGGAAACTCAGACGACCCGCTGCCGATGATTTATAGATGAAACAAATCGTAAATATAAGAATTATCGATTTTAAACGATACCGGATAGCGTGTAGAGTCTTGCGCCAAGAACGAAGCATTTCATCCAACGACACACGCCCAGCGCACAGGAGCTGAATTATGAGTGTGAAAACCTACGATGCCGGCGTTAAAGACTATCGTCTGAGCTACTGGACGCCGGACTATGTCCCTCTCGATTCCGATCTCTTGGCTTGTTTCAAGGTCACCGGGCAACCCGGGGTTCCGCGCGAAGAAGTCGCCGCCGCCGTCGCTGCGGAGTCGTCCACCGGTACGTGGACGACGGTTTGGTCAGATTTGTTGACCGATATCGAGTTTTACAAAGGTCGCGCGTATCGCATCGAAGATGTACCCGGTGACCCGGAGTCATTCTACGCATTTGTCGCTTATCCGATCGATCTGTTCGAGGAAGGTTCGATCACCAACGTCCTGACCTCGCTAGTCGGCAACGTCTTTGGCTTCAAAGCGCTGCGTCATCTGCGTTTGGAAGACATCCGCTTCCCCCTCGCGTACATCAAAACCTGCAACGGGCCGCCGGCGGGCATTCAAGTCGAACGGGATCGCTTGAACAAGTACGGTCGCCCGCTGCTGGGTTGTACGATCAAACCGAAACTCGGTTTGTCCGCGAAAAACTACGGTCGTGCAGTGTACGAGAGTTTGCGTGGTGGCCTGGACTTTACCAAAGACGATGAAAACGTCAATTCGCAACCGTTCATGCGTTGGCAGGATCGTTTCGAGTTCGTGGCCGAGGCGATCATGGTGGCGCAACAAGAGACCGGGGAGCGTAAAGGTCACTATTTGAATGTGACGGCGCCCGATCCCGAGCAAATGTACGAGCGTGCGGAATTTGCGAAGTCGCTTGGGGTGCCGATTATTATGCACGACTACTTGACCGGAGGGTTTACGGCGAATACCGGATTGGCGAAATGGTGTCGGCGCAACAATATGTTGTTGCATGTCCACCGCGCCATGCACGCGGTCATCGACCGGCATCCTAAGCACGGGATTCACTTCCGCGTGCTGGCGAAATGCCTGCGTTTGTCGGGTGGCGATCATTTGCACACCGGTACGGTGGTCGGCAAGCTCGAAGGGGATCGTCAATCGACGCTGGGCTTTGTCGATCAACTCCGTGAGTCTTTCGTACCGGAAGATCGTTCGCGTGGGGTGTTCTTCGACCAGGACTGGGGGTCGATGCCAGGTGTGTTCGCGGTTGCCTCGGGCGGTATTCACGTCTGGCACATGCCGGCACTGGTCACGATCTTCGGTGACGATTCGGTACTTCAATTCGGTGGTGGTACGCAAGGACACCCCTGGGGTAACGCGGCTGGAGCGGCTGCCAACCGGGTCGCGTTGGAGGCTTGCGTCAAAGCTCGCAACCAAGGCCGGGAGCTGGAGAAAGAGTCCCGCGAAATCCTGGCCGAAGCAGCCAAGCACAGCCCAGAGCTCGCGACCGCGATGGAGACTTGGAAGGAAATCAAGTTCGAGTTCGATACCGTGGACAAGCTCGATAGCGCTTGATGCCGTTGACTTTTACTGACCCATTACCGTCTTCACGCGAGGAGTAAATGATGCCAATTGCCAACACCATGGGCGATTACCAAACCCGGGAAACGCTCGAAACTTTCGGTTTTTTGCCGCCATTAACGGCAGAGGAAATCGACGATCAGATCGCTTACATCGTCGCGCAAGGCTGGACGCCATCCATCGAACATGCCCATCCGAGTCAGTCGATGAATCATTACTGGACGATGTGGAAACTTCCGTTCTTTGGGCTGGACAATCTTGCCGAGATCAGTGCCGAGCTCGAGGACTGCCATCGGGCCTATCCTGACCACCACGTGCGGTTGTTGGGGTATGACAACTACACCCAAAGTCAGGGAACGGCCTTCGTGGTCTACGAAGGGCGTGGCTGAACAACGGGCGCGGTCGACGAACTTTGTTTAACCCAGCAGTGGGGGACATCATGGTAACCACAACGAGTCCATCAGGCAGCAGTCG
>CAZWQC010000124.1:632-7434 GCA_964635785.1 uncultured Ectothiorhodospiraceae bacterium | reverse complement strand
AATTCGTCAAGATATAACCGTCGGCGCTAACGATCACGCCGGACCCCAAACTGGTCTGCCGACTTTCCCGCGGTGGGAAATGGCGACCAAAAAACTCGTTGAACACGGGGTCGTCGAGGAAGGGATGCGACGGTTCCGTGACGAGTTTATGGGTATAAATATTGACCACGCCAGGGGCTGCGGCAGCCACCGCCTGCGCATAGGAGACCGCACCGATCATCGCGCTGGCATGGTTTGACTCTTCGCCGGCGCGAATTTCCACCCTTGGCCGCCGCACGCTGAACTGGTCCGGCAGCAACCAAAGCAAAGCCAGGGCGGCCGTGATACCGACCAATAAGACTTGCAGCACAAAACGTGGCACACTTCGCATTTTTGAGATTCCGCTAACGCATTGTTCTCGTTTGTTGCAAAAGTAACCGGAGTCCGATCGCTCGACAAACGAGCGTATTTCTGCGTATCACCCATCGTTTCACAAGCGCTTGCAGTCCTTTCCCCCGCGAAGGAAAAAGCGGCAGCCGCGTTTTCTGCAAAACGTTTGGAACGATCAATACCCGAACTCAAGGCTTCGAGCAGTATCGCAAAAATGAATAGGTTTCTGCATGATTGAACTAACCACGCTAGTGCGAGCGATCGACCGCATTCTGAGTCCAGCTCGCTTTCGAGATTATTGCCCCAATGGTTTGCAAGTGGAAGGACGCGCCCAAGTGACTCGCCTGGCCACCGGCGTCACCGCATGCCAGGCGTTTCTCGAAGCGGCGGCGGCTTGGTCGGCGGATGCCGTGCTCATCCACCACGGTTACTTTTGGCGTGGCGAGGACCCCTGCCTGGTTGGCATGAAACGCCGCCGGATCGCTTTTTTGCTCGATCACGACATCAGTTTGCTCGCCTACCACCTGCCGCTCGACGCCCACGATACCCTCGGCAACAATGCCCAACTCGCGCTACGGCTGGGATTGCAAGTTGAAACACGCTTTGGCGATCCGGCCATCGGTATGCTCGGCCGCTTGGCAACACCCACATCACCAGGCGATTTTGCCGCACACATCCAAACCCAGCTCGCCCGGCGGCCACTGCATATCGACGGCGGCAAACCGCGTATCGAACGCATCGCGTGGTCAACCGGAGCGGCGCAAGCCAGCATCGAGGAGGTGGCCCGGCTTGGCGTAGATGCCTATGTCAGTGGCGAAGTGTCTGAACCCACGGTGCATATCGCACGGGAGTACGGCATTCATTACTTTGCTGCAGGCCACCATGCGACGGAACGCTATGGCGTCATGGCGCTGGGTCAGCACTTGGCCGAACACCACGGCCTCGAACATCGGTTTCTCGACATCGACAACCCGGTTTAGGCAAAAGAACTGCGTTCCCATCGCTTGCCCCATCGTCTGAATTGATCCCAGTGCTTGACCTTGGCGCAATGTTTAGGGGATCTTACGCTCTGATTTCGGTCAGCCGTGGGCTTTGTCGGATTGCGTCGGCGGGGATTTGGATTGAGATTGGCGGGACATCGAGCGCAGCAAACGGTCGGTATCGTATTCAAATGGGAGAAACACAATGGTAGATGAAAGTACTAAAACCCCTACGCAGGTGAACACCGGCAGGCGTCGGTTCCTCGTGGGTGCAACGAGTGTCATTGGCGGTGCCGGGATCGCCGCAGCCGCGGCACCGTTCGTGATATCCATGCAACCGAGTGCCCGTGCGCAAGCCGCCGGAGCGCCAGTGGCAGTGGATATCAGCAAAATCGAACCGGGCCAATTAATTCGCGTGGAGTGGCGCGGCAAACCGATATGGATTCTCCGCCGCACCGAGGACATGCTGGCAACACTGCAAAACGACCTGTTGGTCGGCAAACTCCGTGATCCGGACTCGCAGGTTACCAGCCAACAGCCCGACTACGTGGTCAACTTCCATCGTTCCCTTCGGCCGGAAGTCCTCGTGCTGATCGGGATTTGCACCCATCTCGGCTGCACCCCCGCGTTTCGCCCGGAAACAGCCCCGCCCGACCTCGGTGCCGAATGGTTGGGCGGTTTCTTCTGCCCCTGCCACGGCTCACGCTTCGACCTTGCCGGACGCGTCTTCCAGGGCGTGCCGGCCCCTACTAACCTTGTCGTCCCACCGTATCGTTTTGTCAGCGACAATCTTCTCGTGGTGGGTGAAGATGCAACAGGAGCGGCTTAAATCATGCTCAACGGTCTGATCGGGTGGATCGATAAACGCTTTCCGTTAATGCGGACGTGGAATGACCACCTCGCCCAATACTACGCTCCGAAGAACTTCAACTTCTGGTACTTCTTCGGCTCTTTCGCGCTGCTGGTGCTCACGATGCAGATCGTGACCGGCATTTTCTTGACCATGAACTATAAGCCGTCGGCCACCGACGCGTTCGCCTCGGTCGAGTACATCATGCGCGACGTCAACTGGGGTTGGCTGATCCGCTACATGCATTCCACCGGCGCCTCGTTTTTCTTCATCGTGGTCTATTTCCACATGTTCCGTGGTCTGCTGTACGGTTCGTACAAGAAACCGCGCGAGCTGATCTGGATCATCGGCATGTTGATCTACCTGGTTTTGATGGCCGAGGCGTTCATGGGTTACCTCCTCCCCTGGGGGCAAATGTCCTACTGGGGTGCTCAAGTCATTATTTCCTTGTTTAGCGCACTCCCTGTGATCGGCGAAGACTTGGCTTTGTGGATTCGCGGCGACTACGTGGTCTCCGACGTGACCTTGAATCGCTTCTTCGCCCTGCACGTCATCGCGTTGCCATTGGCGCTGGTCGGCTTGGTTTTCGCTCATATCCTCGCGCTGCACGAAGTCGGCTCGAACAATCCCGATGGCGTCGACATCATGGCACACAAAGACGAGCGCGGCGTTCCTCTCGACGGTATCCCGTTCCATCCGTATTACACGGTAAAGGATTTCTTCGGTGCCGCAGTCTTTTTGATCGTGTTCTTCGCGGTCGTATTCTTCCTGCCGACGATGGGTGGGTATTTCTTGGAACACAACAACTTCATCCCGGCGAACCCGTTGCAGACACCTGAGCACATCGCGCCACTTTGGTATTTCACCCCGTTCTACGCGATTTTACGAGCGGTACCGGATAAATTGTTGGGCGTCATCGCGATGGGCTTGGCCATCGTGCTCTTATTCTTTTTGCCTTGGCTCGATCGCGCCAAGCAACGTTCGATTCGCTATCGCGGCCCGATCTATAAACTCATGCTATTCGCCTTCATCGTCAGCTTTCTCGCCCTGGGTTGGCTTGGCTTACAGCCACCGGAACCTTTGCTCAATCGCTTGTCGCAGGTTTTCTCCGTGATTTACTTTGCCTTCTTTTTGTTGATGCCAATCTACACCTCACTTGAACGTGGCAAACCGGTGCCAGAGAGGGTGACATCATGATGCAACGATTCGTTTTATTCCTGCTCGGTTGTTGTCTTATGGGCTCGACCGGGGCGAGCAGCATGGTTGCGCTGGACCGTGCCAACATCGACCTGACCGATCGAGCCGCGTTGCAAAGCGGGGCGAAATACTTCGTCAACTACTGCCTCGGATGTCACAGCTTGCAGTTTCATCGCTACGAGAACTTGGTCGATGATCTCGGTTTGACCGAGCAACAGTTGCAGGAGAACTTTTTGGTCGGCGCGCAAACGCCCACCGACCCCATTACCAATAGCATGCTCGCCACCGATGCGGAAAACTGGTTCGGTGCGCCACCGCCTGATCTAAGCGTGATCGCTCGTTCGCGCGGGGTCGATTGGTTGTACACGTTCCTGCACAGTTTCTATCTCGACGACAGCCGTCCGCTGGGCGTGAACAATACCGTGTTCGACAAGGTCGGTATGCCGCACGTCCTTTGGCAATTGCAAGGCTGGCAAACGCTCGATCACCACATCAGCACCGATGCCAACGGGCATGAGCACGAAACGGCGCAGCTTAAGCTGGTTGAAGCCGGTACGCTGACCTCCCCGGAATACGATCAAGTCGTTCGGGAGATCGTTTCGTTTCTAGCTTACGTTGGCGAACCCGTGCAGATCGAACGCAAGCGGATTGGCTTGTTCGTCCTCGGCTTCCTTGCACTGCTCGCGTTGGTGGCCTACTTGCTCAAACGCGAATTTTGGAAAGACGTTCATTAGTTCGTCCACGCCGGGGTAGATCAACCAATTGGATTGAGCGGACAGGTTCTCGTTTGCTCAATCCACCTGATCGATCGTTGGACACGGATCGATCCCCCGTTGACGGTCTTTCGGGCCGCCATGTTTGCACGACCGCAAGCGTAATGCCTCTCAGGACGCCGTATCAAGCGGTTAGGTGTTGTCTGGAACTGCGGCAAATCCAGCGATCACGCCGACGTTCGGATCGACCTTCGACCCATGCGCTATATTGACTTGCCGGCCACGTCGTGGCGTAGTAGGTTCAACAAGGCACTGACCTTTCTTGTGTATGAGGTGTGGCTAAAAATGACGTTAGTGGCCAACCGGCGTTCCGTGATGACCTTGTTCTCCGATCCGTCCAGCCCGGATAGTCATCGGGTACGGCTGGTGCTGGCCGAAAAGGATATCAAGGCCGACGTCATCGACATCGATCCTAACCAGCTCCCCGAGGATCTCGTCGATCTTAATCCTTACAATGACTTACCGACCTTAGTCGACCGCGATCTGGCCTTGTATCACGCACCGATCATAATGGAGTACCTGGACGAACGGTTTCCTCATCCGCCGCTGATGCCGGTCGATCCTGTCACCCGCGCCCATTGTCGATTGGCCATTTACCGGGTCGAACGCGATTGGTATGGTTTGCTTGCCAGTTTGGCGAGCAAACCATCCGAGGGCCAAGCCCATGCTCGCAAAGTCTTCTTGGAGAGCTTGATCGCTTCCGATGAAGTGTTTGCGCGCAAACCCTTTTTTCTGAGCGACGACTTAACGTTAGTCGATTGCACCGTCGCGCCGATGTTATGGCGGCTACCCACGTTCGGCATCGAGCTACCCGCGACAGCTGTCGCGATAGCGCGCTATTGCGAACGTGTCTTTGCTCGAGCCGGTTTTCAACGTGCTTTGAGCAAGATCGAACGAGCCTACCGCTTAACCTAAACTCAATCCTTACTTGGTCCAGAACATTGCAACGGGTTATTCAGATGACATCGAGTCGTCCCTATTTGCTTCGAGCCCTTTACCAATGGATTATCGACAATGGGCTAACCCCGCATCTGTTGGTCAACGCGCCTGCCGATACCGAAGACCTCGAAATTCCTTGGGACTTCGTCGAATCGGGCAAAATCGTCTTGAACGTCAGCCCGATGGCCGTGCGTGGCTTGCTGTTGGCGGACGAAGCCGTACGTTTCAACGCTCGCTTTCGCGGCCGCGCCATGGACATCTACATTCCGATGAATTACGTCCTTGCGATCTATGCCCGCGAAAACGGCCAAGGCATGTTGTTTGGCGAGCCGGAGACCAGCGACACAGCCCCAGCCGAGCCGAGCGACACGTCTGCAAAAGCACCGAAACGCCCATCTGGCCCCCCGCACTTGCGGGTCGTCAAATAGCGTTGCAGCGACACATTAACGTTACCGGCCTAACCCGAGTAACCCGAGCAGGACATCCCCGCGGTCAGTCCGATCCAGCCCCTCGCAACGACTCAACGTTTCTTAAGTTCTCGCATCCCCCGCAAGGGGCGGGATGCGAGCAAATTTTCTGCAAGAACTTTTGGAACAACTGATATTGACACCATTGGAGAATCGCTTGACCTTCCCGGTTGCGTTGGCTCGAGCAGCGCTCACGACAGGCTTATTATTGCTTTGGACCGCCTTTGGCAGTCACTCCGGTTGTGTCGGGACCGTCGCCATCAACGTCATACTCGCTGCGATCATCGCCGCCGGAGGGATCGAGTACGGCTTGTTGCGCCGGCGCGCTTGGGTCGGCATGTACCTCCGGCTCGACAGTCAACTGTATCGATTACTGCGTGGCGGTCTTGTCATCATTACCTTGGAAATCGCCAAAGCACTGCTCATCGCGCTGATTTTGCTACTGCAAGCACTCTTCTGGCCGCTGTGGATTTGGCTCGCCTTGGGCTTGGACGTCGTGATTTTCGTTGCCCTGCATCAAGCACTCCAACGACGTTTGCATCGTCACGTCCAAGCGGGCTTCTCCGGTATGTTGACGCGGGCTGTGTTACTGCGTGTGCACACCATCGCGTTAACCCTGGTTATCTCCGTCGGTCTTTTTCTCACGCCCGCCTACGACTATGGCGAATTCTCTCTGCTCAAGGCAATCGAACATGGCGCAACGCTGGTTCGCGTACCCTGCCCATGGCTGGAGACGCTCATCCACGTCATTGCGGCGTGGAATACCTTCGGTTGGTGGTTGACGCAGCATACGCTGGCCATTGACGCCATCCGTCCCTTGGCTATATTTGCCTGGTTGGTGTTTCTATTGGCCTCGGCCACTTTTACTTGGGGTTGGACGCGGCTTTTAGCTGGTACATTGTTGCAACCCGGTGCGCTAAGTCGCTTACTCTGCGATCCCGTCGAACGACCCAGCTCAGGAGAATCCACATGTACGATCCGGTAACTTCCATCGTGACCGCACGGCCGGCGATGCGCGTCCCCCGGAATCGCTCCAAGAACCCGCAGCGGCGAAACGCGACTCTGTTTTGGCTGAGTTTTTTTGCGGTGATTTTGGGTCTGGGTACACTCGTATTGTACGCAGTCCTCGCCACGACCAATCAACTCGCCCAGCAAGCCAGCATCGAGCCGCAACGTCAGCTCGTCCGCGTCGTGGTTCAGGGCGAGCCGGCTCATCTTGACCCGGCA
>CAZWQC010000124.1:0-622 GCA_964635785.1 uncultured Ectothiorhodospiraceae bacterium | reverse complement strand
TTCGCCAATCCGTTGCTAGCCATTGGCAAACCGATCTACAAGCCAGTGAAGCGATTCTCGCAACCCAGGTCGAAAACGCCTTGACACCGCCTTTTGCCGCGGCAATCGAGCAAATCCCCCATTTCACTGATTGGTATTACAGCCTTTTCGGCGAATACACCCGCTTGGGAAACGCCTTGGTCGGAGATATTTCCTTGTACTTGGCCAGCCAATTCAGCGACAAGATCCTCATTCCCGCAGAACTCGAATCTCGCCTCGATCAGGCCATCGTCGAGCTCAATACCCAAACCGCAGCAACCCTTAAAGCCAGTGCCAAGCGCTTGGCCGACGAATTGCGCTCACTTTTGGCGCGATACGACGTCGATTCCAAAGTTCAGCCTGCACCGACGACCACACACACGGTCGATCTCGATCAAGCGCTCGCCGTTGCCTTGGCGGTGCAGCCGGAAGATATCGGCCGCCAAGTCTTTGCCGCCAGCGCCGGCGTCGCCGCCGGTTCCGCCGTCGGCACCGGTGTGGCCGCTTTGGCCAGCAAAAAAATGCTGGCCAAGATGCTCGGCAAATCCACCGTCAAAACCGCAGCGAAGCTACTCGCCAAAACCAGCGTTAAGGCCGCCTCCCC
>CAZWQC010000123.1:0-7443 GCA_964635785.1 uncultured Ectothiorhodospiraceae bacterium | reverse complement strand
GGACGCGATCGGCGAGCTGCGCGATGGCAGGTTTATCGCTCTGCGCGCGTTCCAGTAAACGCAGTATCGCCGACAATACGGTGTCTTCTCCGATAGCACAAACACGAATAGTCAACGGGTTCTCGACATTGATGCTGCCAGCAATCAACTGGTCGCCGATCTGTTTCACCGTTGGCAGGCTTTCGCCGCTTAACAAGGACTCGTCGATGCTGCTGCGTCCAGCGACAATCTCGCCATCGGCCGGGACCGTCTCCCCGACTCTGACCAATACCCGGTCACCCAACCTCAAATTGCTGGCGGGAATGGTCTCCCAACCCTGCGTGGACCAACGCTGCACGGAGACCGGAAGGAGGTTGGCCAAACGGTCCAGTATCGCCCCGGCTTGATGGCGCGCTGTCATTTCCAAGAATCGGCCGATCAGCAAGAAGAAGGTAAACATCGTCACCGAATCGAAATAGACTTCCCCTTGTCCGGTGACGGTCGCTCCGATAGATGCCAACAGCGCCCCGCCGATCGCCAACGCCACTGGCACATCCATCCCGAGTTGATGGCGGCGAAGGTCGCGCCAGGCGCTGGTAAAAAAGGATTGTGCGGAAAACAAAACGATCGGCGTGCTGATCAGTAAACTGACCCAACGCAATAACTGCTCGATAGACGCTTCCATTCCATAAAACGCCCCTGCGTACATCGCGACGGCAAACATCATGACCTGGGTCATGCCAACACCCGCCACGGCGATACGGACCAAGGCACGCCGCAGCTCCCGTTGCCGCAACGCGGCTTGCCGGGACGGATCGAACGGATGGGCGCGGTAACCGATCGCGGCAATCGCGGCCAGAATTGCCGAGAGTTGAATACGCGAATCGTCCCAACGCAACTGGGCCCGATGGGTAGAATAGTTGACCCGAAACTCCAGCACGCCATCCAGGTCGTTGATATGCCGTTCGGTCAACCATACACAGGCTGCACAAACAATACCTTCCATGATCAATGCGGCCTCGCGGACAGCATTGTCCAATAGGCGGACAAACGTTGTTTGTACAGCGGGATTATCGTAAACGGTCAATTCTTGCAAAAAGTCCGGGACAACGGCATCCGGGTGCAAATTGGTCTGGCTGCGGTGGCGATAGTAATCCGCCAACCCGGCATCGACGATGGCACGGGCAACGGCTTGACAACCAGGGCAACACATTGGACGCGATGTGCCATCGATGTCGACGGCATAGTTGGCGTGACGGGGAACCGGTAGACCGCAATGGTAGCAATGACACGAAACGGCTGGCTCAGTCATTCGGACTCGGATCGATCGGCCTGGCGCAACAGCCAAGCGTCATTTTGATTGCCCAGTGATCATCGCCGACAACAGCAAACAATGACGCTTCAGCACAATGCGAGCGCTTGGATCATTGATCGCTTCGACGAGCAACGCGAACAATAACAATCGGCTTGGCGAGGTCATGTCCGATCGCGCGCGATCGGCATCAAACGTCCCGCGGTGATAAGGCCATCACCGACGTTCGCCGTCGTAGCGCCAGCTCTCGATTCCTGCGGGCCACCAAGGCCCACCGAAACCATTGTTACCGTAATAGGTGACTGTGGTCCCACCGCTAATCACTGTCTCCGATCGCTTTACCAACACGACCTCATATTTGGCGGCAAGATTCGGTAGATTCATCAGGTTCTCTACCATGACCTCGAACCGCCAGACGCCGTTGGGAAACGCGTTGGTTTGCGGCTGATACTGTCCTTGGACGCTCCCGGCCGGTGTCGTCAGGGTAGCGACCTCGCCATTTTGCCGAATTTGCCAGGTTTCCGTTTTGGTATAACCCTCCTTGACTTGCGGATCGGGTACCGAGGTTGCCGCAAGCACGCCCGTGATCGCCCACTGACCATCGATGTTCGGTGCCGCCGGCACCCCGGTCGCCATGACGAACAGCCCGAGCAACGGTATCCAAGACAATCGATTACGCATGGAAGTCGCCTTTTCTATAAGAGTTGTGTCACTCGTTGCATTCGTTCTTGCGTTCCTGCCCCCGCAGGGGGGAAGGGATGCAAGCCGAGCTTTTTGCGAAACGTATGGAACCATCCATGTTCAGAAAAGTGTAAGTCATTTCATCGATCTGACTAGGGATTCTGGCTCGATCGGCCATCAGTCGGGGACGATCTGTACCGCAACATCGGCAGGCATCGGCAAACCGAACAGCTTCGCCGCGTTTACGGACGTGGCTTTCGCCACAGTGGTAACGGACTGCCCCCGAAGCTCGGCAAGCGTCGCCACCACTTCCGTCAGATAGGCCGGTTCGTTGCGTTCACCACGATGGCTAACACCGGCCTGGTCGGGCGCGTCGGTTTCGACCAATACCCGATCGAGCGGCAACCAACGGGCGAGTTCCCGCAATCGCCGCGCCTGTTCATAGGTCAGGCTACCACCAAGACTGATGTAGAATCCGAGATCAAGGAGTTGTCGTGTTTGCTGTAAACTGCCGGAATAGCTGTGGACCATTCCGGTCAACCCGGGACGTCGTCGTAGCAGCGCCAGGACTTGATCGAGTGCCTTGCGCGCGTGGATCACAACCGGTAGGCCAAATGCAGCGGCAAGTTCGAGTTGTCCGGCAAAGCAATCGTGCTGCTGGGTTGGTTTTCGGTCCGCGTGATAATAATCCAAGCCACACTCGCCGATCGCAACCGTTGGATTGCATTGTACCCAATCGGCCAGTTCGTCGAGATCACTGCGGTGATGTGGATCGACGAACAATGGGTGGATGCCATAGCAGGGATGGAGTCCGGTTCCGCTGGCAGCGACCGCTCGCACACGGGGCCAGTCAATGCGGGTGACGCCGGGGATGATCATCGCATGGACACCCACAGCACGGGCACGCGCGAGCATCGCCTCGCGATCGCCATCGAAGCGTGGATCGTCGAGATGGCAATGCGCGTCAATCATGCGGCAATCGCATCAATGTCGCCGACCAGCGAAAACCAGATAGGCGATCAACCCCAACCATAGCGATAGACCCATCACGTATTTTGTCGTCGTTGAGGTGGCAACCGGTGACCAAAACGCTTCGATGAATGCGGCCAGTAGAAACAACACCATGGCAGCATAGACCAGCTCCATGGCAGTGCGCGCATTGACTCGAAGAGCGTGAGGTCGCCGCAATCGACCGGGATTGACGATCGCCAAGCCCAGTTTCAGGCCGGCCGCACCGGAAAACACGATGGCGGTCAGCTCCATCGCGCTGTGACCCGCCACAAATCCCCAGAATCGCTCGCCATAGCCCACCGCAGAAAGGTAGCCTGCCGCCGCACCGATAAATAGGCCATTGAATCCAAGCATCAGCAAGCTGCCAATGCCGAACACAAGACCGCTGGCAAACGTCCGGAAGCCAACGCCGATGTTGTTGAAAATGTAGAATCCGAACATCAGGGTTTGCGCGCCGGCGTCGGGATCGCTGGCTGGCCCGCTATACATCGCTTCGAGCTGCTCGACCTGCGCCACCGGCAATATCGAATAGACGAAGTCGGGCCGCTGCAACACGCCAACCAGCATCGCCCCAGCACTACCGAAGAACGCAACCGCGGACAACGCAAGCCAACGCCATTCCCGGCGCGCTGCGCGGGGCAATCCTCCCAGCAAAAAATCGATCATCTTTGTCGCAAGATTGCCTTGACCATGATAGAAACGGGCGTGAAGGCTTTCCGTCAGCTGTGCCAGCCGTGCGATAAGCTGGGGGCTATAGGCACGCGCACGCGCTAACGCGAGGTGATGTGCAACCGCGCGCAGATGTGCCGGAATCTGCTCGGTCAGTGCCGCATCGGCTTGTCGCGGCCGGGCGGCAAGCCACTGTTCCAATGCCAGCCAAGTCGGCTCGTGGCGTTGAATGAATTGGTGTTGGTCCATGATTCTTAGGGCTTTGCAAGTCCACGCGTTTTTTCTATACTAACGCGTTCTAGCATGAAGGTCAGTGACTGCGCTGCGATGTCACTCCCGCATGACCGTTCTGGCGCATCGACAAACCACTCGGCTGGCGCTCAAGACCTACGCGCAGCCGGTCCTGCCAGTCGGCATTGCCTAAGGTTCCATCCGCCAACGCGGGTGGTCGTCGTCACCGCTACAGATAACCTCGGGTTATCGTCTAAATAAGGGGGTCACCGACGTTGGTAGACACGCGCGAGAAGAAGCTCAAGCTGCACGGGTTCAATAACCTTACGAAGAACCTCAGTTTCAATATCTACGACATTTGTTATGCCAATTCCGAGCATCATCGATCCGAGTATATCGAGTATATCGATGAGGTCTACAGCGCCGAACGCTTGACGCAAATTCTAACCGACGTCGCCAACATCATCGGTGCCAACATTCTCGATATCTCGCCGCAAAACTACGATCCGGAAGGCGCGAGTGTCACGATGCTGGTCTCCGAGGAGCCGGTCGATAAACCGCGGATCGACAACACGGAGTGCCCAGGACCGTTACCCGAAACCGTCGGTGCACACCTGGACAAGAGCCACATTACCGTTCATACCTATCCGGAAAGCCATCCCGACGGGGGTATCAGCACGTTTCGCGCGGATATCGACGTGTCCACTTGTGGCCGTATCTCGCCGTTGAAGGCCTTGAATCATCTGATTCATAGCTTCGACTCCGATATCGTGATCATCGATTACCGAGTGCGTGGTTTTACTCGTGATATTAGCGGCAAGAAGCACTTCATCGACCACAAGATCAACTCGATCCAGAACTTCATCGCCAAGGAAACCAAACGTCGGTATCAGATGGTCGACGTGAACATGTACCAAGAAAACATGTTTCATACCAAGATGTTGCTAAAGGAGTTCGATATCGACAACTACCTGTTCGGTCTTGGTAAAGAGGGCTATTCGCAGAAAACCTTGGATCGTATCGAGGCCCGCTTGAAGAAGGAAATGGCCGAGATTTTCTACGGTAGCAACGTCCCGGCCGCGTGAAACGGCACTGGCTTTAAGACCCAATCGTATGAGGTTTTGCAAAACTTCGCGGCACCTTGGAGCTCGATGACACCCAGAATACGCTGGACGCCTAAGCGATGGGGCGCAGGTCGTTTTTACCAAAAGCGATCGTCAACGGGTAGCAATCGAGGCCGGATGTGCATCGCTCATCCGGCACCACCCCCGATGATCGACGGGGTTAAATCCAATAAGCCGTTCGCGTCATGATTTTTGCCGTCAAACGCATCGCCAAGCGCGCTGGCAAAGGCAAATTGGCCGCGCCGGCGCGATCTGCCGCCTCGCCATGCCGAGCTTCGTCGATTTGCATCTGTTCGAGCACCGCGCGCCCGCGCGTGTCAGCCGATGGCATTCGCGCTAAATGGTCTTCGAGATGCTCGACGACCTGTTCTTCCGTCTCGCGGACAAAACCCAGGCTCCAGCGGTCACCAGCCAATGCGGCGAGCGCACCGATGGTAAACGCGCCGCCGTACCAAAGGGGATTGAGTTGACTGGTCTGCCCATGGGCTTCGACGATACGCGCGGCGGTCCAGCCGAGATGATCGTTCTCTTCCACCGCCGAGCGCGCGAGCCGCTCACGGGTTCGCAGGTCCCGTGCAAACACACCTTGCCCCCGATAAAGCGCTTGCGCCGCGACTTCGCCGGCATGATTCACCCGCATCAACCGGGCGACACGCCGTTCTTCCTCACGGGTCAGTTCCACTGGCCGCTCCACCGCCATCGCTGGGTCGTCGCGCTCGGTTCCGGACGGTTGCGCGAACACGGTCGTCAGTGCGTGATTGATTTCCTCTAAGCAGCGATCGATGCCGCTGTAACATCTCACCTCAGTCATAGGCTTGCTCCAATAGGACAATCGGATGAATGACCGGGATCGCGAGACCGGCTCGCTTTATTCCGGCGCGAAAGTGCATGGCACAGCCAATATTCGATGTGACCAGCATATCGGGTTTGTGCTCTCGCAGGCAATCGAGCAGCGGATCGAGTAACGCATCCGCCTGTGTTGCTTGCGTCAACATCTGTTCTCCAGCCGCCCCGCAACAATGGCCGCCGTCCGCCAACTCGATGAGCTCCAAGGCCGGGATCTGGCGCAGTAGTTCGATTGGTGCAAACGCCTTACGCCAAACATGCCGCAGGGTACATGGTGTGTGTACGACAACCCGCTTGGGCAGCGGCCGCAGGCGGGTCGGATCCATCCCAGCTTGCGCGATCAGCCAACTGCTGATATCGATGATGCGGTGCGAAAAATCCGTTGCACCGGCAAGGTCAGTGTGTCGATCATACTCGGCAAGGAACAGACCGCAGCCACTGGCTGTAGTGATAATGGGACGATCTGGCCACGGTGCAAACGCCGTGATATTCCGCCTGGCCAATGCTTGGGACTGCGCATACCGCCCGGCATGATGGTCGAGCGCGCCGCAGCAAACTTGCGCTGCCGGCACGATGACCTCGACGTCAAGCCGTTGGCAAAGGCGTATACTCGCCCAGTGCGTGTCACCATCGAATAGCTCGGCGAAACAGCCGGTGAACAAGCAGACCTGGCGTTGCTTGGCCGCTGCTGTGCGGGGAGCGCCTGTTCGTGGCACCGGTGCCCGGACCGGACTCAATAACTCAGCCGCACGGCCAAGTCCAAGCCAACGTAGCACGCATCGGGTTTGCAGCAAACGATGAATCCCGAGGGACTGGTAGACCATCAATCCGGTGGCGGCAATACGCCGCACATCGGCCCGCCATAACAGCAGCCAGCGTAGCCGATGTGCGAGCCAAGACCACGGTCGCCTTACCCGCGTCGCGGCGAGTTCTGCCTTGGCGGCATCGATCAGTTGACCGTAAGCGATACCGGATGGACAGACGGACTCGCAAGCCCGGCAGCCGAGGCAGCGGTCAAGATGCAATCTGAGCGTCGCATCCTGCTCGATTTGATGACGCAGGAATGCGTCGATCAGTGCGATCCGCCCGCGCGGCGAATCCGCTTCTTGCCGGTACAAGCGATAGGTCGGGCAATGCGGTAAACACAAACCGCACTTGACGCAACGGTCAGCGATGTCTAACGGGCCTTCGGCCATAGATTCAACGAGTGAAAGGTTTTAATGTTTGGATAAGTTCTTGGAGCGAAATCGCCTATCCCCTCCCTCACATGCGGGGGAGGGGGCAAAAACTGATGAGACAATTCATGATCAGGACCCCGGAGCGACGCAACACAATGCTCCGGGGAGGACGGCTGGCAAGTCGGCGGTTAAACTTTGCCCTGCAGTTGCGCGATCACCGCATCGTTTTCCAAAGTGGAGGTGTCTTGGGTGATTTCCTCACCCTTGGCGATGGAGCGCAACAACCGTCGCATGATCTTGCCGGACCGGGTTTTTGGCAGATTATCGGCAAAACCGATTTCATCCGGTTTGGCGATCGGCCCGATTTCCTTGGCGACCCAGTCGCGCAGTTCCTTGACCATCGCATCGGCGG
>CAZWQC010000122.1:6685-7448 GCA_964635785.1 uncultured Ectothiorhodospiraceae bacterium | reverse complement strand
GAGCCGATGCACCTACGGGGTCTGCCAAAAGCGTGCTATCAGCGCGCGCAGCAACAGCGTCTGCACCATGCTTCATCCGCGCATGGGGGGCATCTCGAAGCCGCGAAATTCGACTAGCCCTTGTCGCCCGCTTGCCGAATCCGGTGAATACAGTTTATCGATACAAAACTCTGCTCGATGCGTGTTACCCGTGATATCCACCAACAGATGACGCAGAACGCGATCCACCGACCAAGGCGGGTGGACTTCGCCCGACGGCAGCTGTAAAAACGCGATCTCCAACTCGTACAAATACTCGTCGCGGCCTTCGTCAACCCGCGGCGCCTGACTGGTTGGGCCGATGAACAAACCGGAGAACAAGTAGGACAATCCCGGATGGTGTTGCCAGTAGGTCACCAGACTGCGCAAGAGATCCGGCCGGCGCAAGAACGGACTGTCCACCGGACAACTCGCGCCCAGCGTCACATGATTACCGCCGCCGGTACCAGTATGCCGCCCGTCTACCATGAATTTCTCGGTGGACAAACGCGCCAGTCGGGCTTGTTGGTAGAGTGTTTCCGTAATAGCCACCAGGTCGCGCCACTCCCGTGCGGGATGGACGTTGACTTCGATAACACCGGGGTCCGGGGTCACCTTCAGCTGCTGAAGCCGCGGATCACGCGGTGGCTCATAGCCCTCCAAAACAACCGGGAATCCCCGCTTGGCCGCGGCGATCTCCACCGCCGCGACTAACTCGAGATAGGCGGTCAGTTCGGCCCCCGGC
>CAZWQC010000122.1:0-6675 GCA_964635785.1 uncultured Ectothiorhodospiraceae bacterium | reverse complement strand
GCGGCAAGAAAACAAATAGCCGACCCGCGCGGGCTTGCACACAAATCGCAGTATGGCAGATCGGGACACGCTGCTTGCCTCGTGGTTTGACGGCGGACGGATGCGACTCGGTATTCGCTTTGATCTGCAAACTGGTCGGCGGGCTGGCTGACGATTCGTGTGCCCGTGCCTGCACTACCTGATAAGAATCTGGCAGCGCATCACTTGGCGCGAACAAATCGTCTTCTGGGGTGATGTCTCGATCCTCTTCTGCCACCCAAGGCAGGCTGTCCAGCGGTAAACGCAGTCCGATCGGCGAGTCCCCCGGGGTGAGGAACAAGCGTTTGCTGCGCACTGGCCAGAAATGGCTGAGCCAGGTTTACGTTGCCGTATCGAACCGCACTGGCAGACAGTATCCAGCCGGGTTATTCAGACCCGCACGCAACCGCTCGAACGCGACTTCGCAAACATCCGTCGCACCCGTAATGGGCGCGGCACTGATCGGATCCGGCGAGCACGCGAGCGGGATATGCCCTTCCGCGGCGAACAGACCCAAGGTTGGGTCCAAACCCACCCAACCCGCTCCGGGCAAAACGACATCTGTCCAGACGTGCAAGTCCGTAAAATCCTGGAGCGGACCCAGCGGACCGTCAAGCGGTTTGGTATCGGGCACCAGCTGCACGCGATAGCCCGAGACAAAACGAGCCGCCAAGCCGAGATGCCGTAGGATCTGCACGAGTAGCCAAGCCGAGTCGCGGCACGAACCACTTTGTCGACTGAGCGTCTCCTGACAACTTTGCACGCCGGGCTCCATACGCACGGTATATCCCATGTCTTGCCACAACAGCCGATTGACGGCGACCAAGTAATCGATCGTCCGCATACGTTGTCGCGGCACCTTGGTCAACCAGGCTTGAAACAGGGCACCCGGCGATTCGTGGTGCAGATAGGGCACAAGCTCATGGGCCAGCGCAGGTTCATACGCGAAGGGAAAGTATTCCGCCGCCTCTTCGAGGAAGAAATCGAACGGATTGATGACAGTCATCTCTGCGACGAGGTCGACTTCGACAAACAGCTCCCGGGTTTTTTGCAGAAAGAACAAGCGCGCGAGGTAGTTGCCAAAAGCATCCTGTTGCCAGTTGATAAAATTCTGCTCCGGGCGCACCGTCAGCGAATCGGCACGCATCGGCGTGCGCGTGTGGGGCGCCGGTACCGTTCCGAGGGGTTTTTTGACGAACTCTTTCACGAAGATGGAAGCCCGCGTGCGGTGGCTCGTCGCCTGGTCGATTATTTGGAATCGCTGTCCGCCGACGAGTTGGCCCCGAACGTACCGACTTACCTGTGCCGGGACCCTGAGCAACGCGACTACGTCCTTTCCCACTTGGCGGAGCTCGTCGTCAAACCCGTTAACGAGTCCGGCGGCTACGGCATCATGGTCGGTCCCCATGCCAGCCGTTCCCGGCGCATGGAAATGGCAGCGCAGGTCCGTCGTGATCCAAACAACTATATCGCTCAGCCCACCCTTGGGTTGTCGACTTCACCGACCTTGATCGATGATGGCGTGGTACCGCGACATCGCGACTTGCGTCCATTCATTTTACATAGCCAGAAAACCTACGTTACCGCAGGGGGCCTGACCCGGGTTGCGCTGATGGCCGGCTCGCTGGTCGTTAATTCATCTCAGAGTGGTGGTAGCAAGGATACCTGGATCATGCGCATCGAGGGGTGAAACCATGCTATCGCGTGTAGCAACTCGCGTTTATTGGCTGGCCCGGTATCTGGAGCGTGTCGAGAATACAGCACGGATGATCTACGCGTATAACAAGGTCGTTTTGGATCTGCCGAAAGGGCACGAGATGGGCTGGGATATTTTGTTACGAATCACCGCACTGGAAGCGGGTTTCCAGGTCGACAAGCGACCAGCGAACGAACGGGAAATCGTCAGTTTTCTTTGCTGCGAGAGCGACAATCCGGGCTCCTTGCGCAGTGCCGTCAACTATTTACGCGAGAACATCCGAACGATTCGGGAAATCATCCCAACGCAAACCTGGGAAAAAGCCAACGAGCTGTTCCTCTATGTCGAACAAGAGGCAGAACAAGCCGTCAAACGCAAGTGGCGGCATCACATCCTCAAGGAAGTCATCGGGCGCTGCCAACAGCTGACTGGGTTGTTGGAACGTACCATGAGCCGGGATCAAGCGTATGCCTTCCGTCAACTGGGTCGCGATATCGAACGGGCCGACATGACCCAGCCGCATCTTGGATGTCGGCGCCGGTATCTTGCTCGTGCGCAATCAGTCGCCATTGCCTTTTCATGCATGGCTGTGGATGAGTATTCTCGAGTCCTTAAGCCCATTGGATGCCTATCGGCTGCGCGTGGGTGGGCGGGTAAACGGAATCGGCGTTGCGTTGTTCCTGTTACAGGACGAATCCTTCCCGCGCTCGGTCTTGCATTGCTTACGCCGGCTCGAGACCGCTTTGCTCCCGTTACCTCGCGCCCAACGCGTACACAACGCATTGGTCACCCTGAACGCACAAGTCGCCGCGACCGACTCGGTGAGCCTGGCTGAACAAGGCACGCATCAATTCATCGATCAAATTCAATGTGGCCTGCTCGATCTGGATCGCACCATCGGGGAGACCTGGTTCGATTTGAGCGACCCGCCAAAACGCGAGACCGTTCTGCAAGTCGAACCGGCAACCATGGATCAAGAACAACGACAGGCGGCGGCCGTCTCCGCTTGATCTGCAAAACCGCCGCGCATTGAACCGCCGCTTGGGTCTTGACGGTAGCAAAGATGACCACGACAACGCTCGCGACCCGTGCAGACAAACCACCGCCAAGCCGAGGGCAACATGGTGATTTCCCGCGAGATACGCTAGCATGGCGTTTTCCCTAGGCTTGGAAAGACACCATGACCTACTGCCTCGCCGCTAAACTCGATGCCGGATTGGTGTTCGTGTCCGATTCGCGCACCAATGCGGGGCCGGATCAGGTAAACGCCTACGGCAAAATGTATACCTGGGGCATCCCGGGGCAATGTCAGTTCGTGCTGTTAAGCGCCGGCAACCTTGCAACGACTCAACAGGTCGCCGCGCGCGTCTATCGTGACATCGAGAACGCTGCCGTGCCCAACCTCTTGGGTACCGCCCACATGGAGGATGCCGCCAACCACATCGGCACACTCATGCGCGAAGAACAGCTACGGCACTGCGGTGCACCGTTGAATCAAGGATTCAATCCGGAAGTGACCTTCATTTTCGGCGGCCAGATTGCCGGCCGTGGTCCCGAGCTTTATCTGATTTACCCACAGCGGAATTTCATCTTACCGCCGGACAGCGCACCGTTTCTGCAGATCGGCGAAATCAAATATGGCAAGCCCATTCTCGATCGTGTCATTCGTGCCGACACCCCATTGGAGGAGGTGTTGCTTTGTTCCTTGGTGTCGATGGACTCGACCATCCGCAGCAACGCGACGGTCGGACCGCCGGTTGATGCGGTGATGTATTATCGCGACTCCTTGATATTGGATCGCTACATCAGCTTGGCAGGCGACGACCCGTACTGGGATGCATTGCGGCGCTGCTGGAACGAACGCTTGCTGGCAGCAGTTCGCGTGCTGCCCCCGATCGAGTATGAGCGCTTGGGCCCGGCCCCGGAGCGGCATTAGTTTTCGCTTTGATCAATTGGCACCTCCGATTTCCTTGGCCCATTCGCCAAGGAAATCGAACGGAAAACCGCGCGCATGCAACGGACCTGTTCAACGCCTGTGGCAACTGGATCGAAGCGTCGCGCTTGGGGACAGGCAAGGCTGATTTTGCTACCCACAAGCCAACGCCCCGCACTCAGGGTCGATTGACTCCGCATGGACGGCCGTTGTCATTGAAGCAGCCGACACTCGCCGTTATCCTTGGGCTCGTCTTGCCGCTGACCGACGCGGCGACACAATCAGCTTTCCTCGCGAAAGGGGCAATCCTCGCGCCGGCAGCGACCATACAAGATCAGAGAATGCTCGACCAAGGTAAAACCCAAGCGTTCGGCAATCGCGCGTTGCCGCGTCTCGATGACGTCGTCGTAGAACTCCTCGACATGGCCGCATTCCACACAAACGATGTGATCGTGGTGTTGACCTCGTTCCAACTCGAAGACGGCCTGCCCGCCTTCAAAGTGGTGTCGACGTGCCAATCCAGCCGTTTCGAACTGCGTCAATACCCGGTAAACCGTGGCCAAACCGATATCTTCACCGTTATCCCGCAAGTATCGGTAGATATCTTCGGCACTCATGTGACGTTTTTCAGCAGTTTCGAGAATCTCCATGATTTTCATCCGCGGTAACGTTACCTTCAAACCCGCTTTCTTGAGATCTTGGCTCTCCACAATCAAATAGCCCCGGTTAAAGTACAGCCATCACAAGCACAACCGCGTTGACAGGTTCCGACGATCACGAAACAATAACAACAGATTGCAAAGTATATAACGAATATGCAAAAGGCTCTCACTCGTTTTTTCTGTTTGGCATGTCTCCTCACAACCGGTTGCGCTTACTTCACGCCGCACCGCATCGAGATCCAACAGGGCAACAAGCTCGATGCCGACAGCATCGCCCAGGTCAAAATCGGCATGACCCCACGGCAGGTTCTGTTTCTGCTCGGTTCACCGCTCGCTCAGGACCTCTTTCACACCGAACGCTGGGATTATTTGTATTGGTTGAAAACCGGCGACGGTGAAAAGACCCACCGTCATCTGATCGTGATCTTCGAGCACGGCAAAGTGGCAAGCATCCAGCCACCGATCACCACGGCTCGAACCCCAGCCAATCCCTGACTGCGTCATCGCCGAGGCGAGCAGACGTCCACGGGGTTTGTCCAATCGGTAGGTAAGCTCTTGGCTTGTTCCCCACATAGGAACGCAGGCAGCAGACGTGTGCTACGAAAACCTCTGCAGCAGTGAGTACTCGAATCGATCACATGCCATCGCTGGCTTGAACCTAAGTGACCGAACGATCTTGCTGTCGCCGCGAACACAACTCGTCAGTTTCAGTTCGAACCGAACTTAGGTCGAGCAAGCGATGTGGCCCCGATCAAAGCAGCCGAGGTCGAGCCATTTGCGCTCTCACCGGTCTCGGCCTGGTTCAAACCAGCAATCAACCCGACAGTTCTGCTCGTTGCTTGCGTGCTTGCTTCGGATCGGTAAGCAACGGACGGTAGATTTCCACTCGATCATGGACCTGCAATACCGCATCTAGCTTCACGATTTTGCCGAAGATACCCACTTTCTGGCGGGCCAGATCGATCTCGGGAAAACGCTCGAGAATTCCCGATTCGAGAATCGCCATCTCGACCGTCGTCCCCGGTAACACTTGTAGAGGAACAATCGCTTGCTCCTCAGGTTGGGCGTAGGCAACCTCAATAGCGATGGTTTCCGCTTCCACCGTACACCTCGTTTGCGCGTTTCACGAAAGAATCCACCATGGTATTGGCAATCTGGTTAAAGACAGGCCCGACCGTAACCCGTAGCAACCGCGAGGCAAACTCAAAGTCCAATGCGAGACTGACCCGGCAAGCCCCGTCCGGTAGTGGGACAAACCGCCAGCTACCTTCCAACTTCTTGAACGGCCCTTCCACGAGCCGCATTTGAATCGCTTCCCCTGAGCGCAACCGGTTCAACGTCGTAAAGGATTTCCGCAACCCCCCTTTCGCCAATTCGATGCATGCCTTGACATGATCCGTATCCGACCACACCACCCGAGCGGACCGGCACCAAGGCAAGAACTCCGGGTAAGCAGACACGTCGTTGACGAGTTCGAACATTTGCATTGGCGAATAACGAACCAATGCACTTCGTGTAACACAAGGCAATCGACTACACCCTACTACCAAAACTGCGACAACAAACTCCACTGCACGCCGGACTCGCAACAGCAAAAACCAATCTGGCCAATCAAGCCCCTGCGTCGCAACCTCGATCTCCCGATCCCACTCACCCGCGTCATCCCCGCACAGCGACGCTACCAGCAGCCAATCCCCGTGCTGTTCAGACCAGGCCGATGCGTTGCAATACACCGATCTGACTTAGAAATACCAAAAGCACCAAGAGTGGCGCAACAAACCGGATGACAAAGTACCAAATTCGGAATCCGACATGATGTCCCATATCCATTTCCGCCTGTACCGCCTCGCGCCGCATCACCCAACCGGCAAAGATTGCGATCAACAACCCCCCGAGCGGCAACATGATATTGCTGGTAAGGAAATCGAGGTTATCGAAGATCGTCCTACCCAGCAACTTGAACTCTGACAACACATTAAACGAGAGCACGGTACCTAGTCCGAGCGCCCATATCGCAATACCCGCCGTTGCCGCTGCCATGATCCGACTTAAGCCCCGATTCTCAACCAGCCACGCCACGATGGGTTCCACCAAGGAAATCGCCGAAGTCCAAGCGGCAAACAACAGCAGCACAAAGAACGCGGTGCCCACCCAAACACCACCGGGCATTTCTCCGAACGCCAACGGCAGGGTCTGAAAAACCAAACCAAAGCTCGCTCCCGGTTCCAATCCATACGCGAAGACAAACGGGAAAAAAGCCAGACCGGCGAGCACCGCAACCGCCGTATCCGCCGCCGCGACGGTAAAACTCGTCCCGGCAATCGAGGTATGGTCCGGTAGGTAAGAACCGTAGATCATGATGGCGC
>CAZWQC010000121.1:0-7454 GCA_964635785.1 uncultured Ectothiorhodospiraceae bacterium | reverse complement strand
CATTGGCCCGGGTGCAGATCGCCGGCGAGAACGATCGGATTCCCTTGGGTCCGCACTACACCAGCGAAGCGGACGTGCGCAACACGGCGATCAAGGCCAATTGGCTGCTCGGCAAATGGCAGGGTGCGCGTAATCCTGCCAATCAGGTCACCCTCGACGCCTGCCGCGACAATCCCTATGCCCGCCGTTTGTGCCGCTACAGCGCCCAAGGTCTGGCCCGCGCCAATGCGCCCACCGGCGCCCTGCTGGCCTATTGGACGGCCCGGTGCGATGTCGCCGCCGACGGGGACCACTACAACAACTTCCGGGATTACGACTTTCAGGTGCGCGGCGGACGGTGATTTTGGCTTCTGTCACGTCCGTTAGCGCCTGCCGGGGCACTCATCGCTGCCTGAACGTCGGCACCCGCTCCATCATGAACACCCACAATCTTATGAAGATCTTCTGATGTCCAAACGTCGCGTTATCATCGCCCCCAACCATTTCTTTGATTTCAAGACCAACGCCGAATACGCGGCCGAATGGGATTTTCTAAAAGACGAGGATCGGCGCAATATCATCGCCGCACAGATGACCTATTTGGCGTTCCATAGCTGGCTGTACCACAACCTACGCACTGAAAAAGGCGAAAGTGGCCAGCACGATGTCCTGTTTGGCGATGTCTCCGAAGGATTCATTCGGACGGATTTACTGCTGTACGCGGCGGTCTGTGAATCGGCCTTGTTGGACATCGTCGACTGGGTGTATCGGCAAGGCGATGACCATCCACCGAGAGCGGTTCGCGACTGTTTTGAGCGCACACCGGGCCCCCGTTATCCAGACCTGGTGGACATACCGGTCACGTCCAACACGCGCCATGGGCTGTTCAACCTGATTTGGGAGCCCACCCCAACCGAAGACAACGCCTCGCCCAACTTTGTACAACTGATTCGGGCCGGCCGCGCCATCGGCGTCTACAACGAGGCCTTTATGCGCCGTATCGACGGCCTGCGCGCTGACCGCAACACCATCCATCTGGCCGAACGGATCGAACGCAAGAAAAACGACAAACTCAGTTTTACCCCAGACGATCGCAACCGGGCCCGGGGTGTAACCGAATCACTCCGCGATAAAATACGGCACTGGTATGCGGCGTCTGACTGAATGGGTCGGTCAGGTGGTGTCTTTCCAAACGAACCAAACGACACATGAGGGAATGCGACAATCAATCACATGAACGATGCCGACGCATGACAGGTGTTGATGCAACACCGTCTTTTTCATCTTGGCCTTGAAATAACCGATGGGAGATCAACATGTCGCGGTTTCGGGTGGTTTGTCAAAGACGTTCGGAAATGTCGGTGCGGTGACAAGACATTCTTGATCGAGTTTCAATTCGTTTTTGCCGTCAAACGATCACGGAAAAAGCGAGGTTCACGCTGAACCAGCACACATTACGACGGTGACAGTCGATAGTACAGGTCACACACCGCATGTCCAAGCCGTTCACCCCGGCATTCAAATTTCGTTTTGGGCCTTTGATTCATTGGTTCGATGAGCGCATCGGCCGAAGCAATCTGCTGTAGTCGTGACTCCCCGGCAATCTCTGCTTGCATGTACTCGGCATACGGTGCCCAGTCCGTGGCAAGATGCAACCACCCACCCGGACGCAACTTGTCGGCAACGGTTGCGACAAACCCGCGCTGGATCAAGCGGCGCTTATGGTGCCGCTTCTTCGGCCAAGGGTCGGGAAAGAAAACGTTAATCCAGTTTACGCTGTCGTCCACGATTCGCTCGCTCAACACCGCCACTGCATCCCCCTCGATCACACGCAGATTGTCGACCCCGCACGCCGCCGCTTGCGCCAACAAATGGCCAATACCGGGTCGATACACCTCGATCCCGACAAAATCGACTGCGGGCGCGGCGAGCGCCATAGCCAGCAGCGATTCCCCATTGCCAAAACCAATTTCCACCGACACCGGCGCTACTCGACCGAACAGCTCAGCAAAGTGCAATCGGCCAGGCGGCAACGCAAATCGCGGGAACAACTGCACCAATGCCAACCGTTGACTGCGAGTTAAACGTCCTTCACGGCGCACAAAGCTCTTGATCTGGCGGTTTCGACCCGAATCGTTTTGCGCTTGCGACATCAATCAATGCCACAGTCAACGCGAACTTGACAGAACGGAAAAAGTTGCGCGACCATCCTCCCACCTACACGTACTTTGCACTGACGGCCAACGCGACCTTGCCATCCGTGTAGCTTCCACGGCAACCCTGTCGTATCAAACGCACTATGACTTCTTGCGCCCCCGCCCCGCGCGCGGGGCGGGACGTGAGCAGATTTTTCCGCAATCGGTTTGCAACAATATCGACCCAACTCAATGCTCGTATCAATCGGGAGGTGGAGAGTGAACATCAGTCAATTTCCAGGGCTCATCGTTCTATGTGTGGGATACTCGCTGTTCGGGGTCGACCCCCTGGCGGCAGACGCTAGCCTGATCTATACCGGCGGCCAAAATCAGCAACATCGTGTGTTGGTCAAGTCCGGTCGAGTTCGTTTGGAACAAGGCACCGCTGCACGTATCTATGCCATCTTCTCGCCAGAGGCCGGGAGGATGCTCAATATCAACGAACAACGACGGCAGTATGTCCAAATCGATGCCGCATCAACCAAAGCAATGGCTGAACGAGTGCAAAGCACGCGCCAGCAAATGTTAAATCAATTGCCACCAGAACAGCGCCAACAAATGGAACAACGCATGAAATCGCAACTGGAAGCACCGAGGCTGCATACCCAGCAGACCAACAAACAAAAAACCGTCAACGGCTTTACGTGTCATATTTATTCAGTCATTCAGGACGAACGACCTGCCGGCCAAGTGTGCGTGGCCCGGCTTGCGGATCTAACGCTGTTGAGTTCCCAAGACTACGCGAGCTTGATGGCTTTGAACGATTTCAACCGTTCCATGACCGAAATCTCGTCGCGTTCCTTCGATTTCGGCCTGCAAGACATCGACCTCGACGGGATCCCGGTCGAGGTAATCGGTCCCGATGGTCAGGTCGTTATGGCGCTGGAAAAACTCACAAACGATGCCCTGCCGACACAACTGTTCGAAGTGCCAGCGGACTACACACCATTCGATCCAATCCGCAGCGCCCCGACGCGTTGATCACATACGGCCGGAACACATCACGTGTTCCAAAAGTTTTGCAGAGAACGATCTCGCATCTCTCCCCTGCGGGGGAAGGGATGCGAGCACTTTTGCAGCGATTAATACGAACGAAACCGTCTGGGCTGCGGGTTCCACCCAACAGGACAGCTCTCGTTATCCGCATCGGGTGGGAGCTTTGTGTCACACCCTGGCCGACACCATGCGTTACCCAACCCATTTCAGCCAAGCCCGTCGGCCATACTCCAGCAGTGACCACCACGCCACTATGGTCGCCAAGCTAAGCCCAATCATTCCAACTCGATACCCCCAACCGCCCGGGTCATTGGTAAAATACAGCAGAAACAAAACTGCTAACATTTGCAACGCCGTCTTCGCTTTACCGAGCCAGGCAACGGCAACAACGTCCGTTGCCCCCCGTGTCGCCGCCCATTCGCGTAGCGCACACATCGACAGCTCGCGCAGCACAATCAACATACTCGGCAACACGATGATGGGGCGCGGGTCGTGGCTTGCCAGCAAAACCAACACCGCTGCCACCAGCAATTTATCCGCCACCGGATCGAGAAACCGACCCAGCGCCGTCTCTTGTTGCCAGCGTCGCGCCAAATAGCCATCCAACCAGTCCGTCAGACTCGCGACCGCAACCAGGCCAGCACAAACCGACATCGCCCAGGACGCCGGCCAATAAAAAAACAAAACAACCAGGGGAATCGCGCCAATCCGAGCAAATGTCAACGCCAACGGAATATTCACCAGTTGCTCACTCACCTTTCCAGAAAAGACTGATAAACCCGTTCTGCCAAGCGAACACTGATCCCGTCAACTTTCGCCAATTCTTCCACGCTCGCTCGGCTCACCCCCGTCAAACCACCAAATTGTTGCAACAATTTCTGCCGACGTTTCGGCCCCAACCCCGGAATCTCCTCTAGCGTCGATCGATTCCGCACGTTACCCCGCCGTTGCCGATGGCCGGTAACCGCAAAACGATGCGCTTCGTCACGAATCTGTTGAATCAAATGCAAGCCGGCATCATGTGCCGGCAACTGGATACGCCGATCGGGATCCGCCAACACCAAAGTCTCCAGACCGGGTTTACGGCCTTCGCCTTTGGCGATCCCAACTACTGTCACCCCGTCGATTTGCAGCTCTTCCAACACACTCAACGCCTGACTCAGCTGACCGCGCCCACCGTCGATAAACAAAACATTGGGTAGCTTCCCTTCCCCTTTTTTCAACCGCGTATAGCGCCGCAACAAGGCCTGCTGCATGGCCGCGTAATCATCGCCCGGTGTTATCCCCTGGATATTGAAACGCCGATAATCCGATTTCACCGGACCGTTGCCATCGAAGACAACACAGGATGCCACCGTCGCCTCCCCTTGCGAATGACTGATATCGAAGCACTCCATTCGCTCCGGCGATTCCGCCAACGCTAGGGCCGACTGTAACGATGCCAAACGCTGTCGATAACCGCTCGCGGACTGTCGCCGCGCTTGCAACCCCAGCTCAGCGTTCCGCCAGGCCAACGCCAGCCAACGCGCCCGATCGCCACGGACATTGCTGACGATGCTGACTTTACGGCCCCGCTGTGTCGCCAGGGCTTCCTCCAACAGCTCCCGTTCTTCCGGTGCTATATTCACGACGATCTCTGCCGGAACATCGCGCTCCAAATAATACTGTCCAAGAAATCCCGCGAGCACCTCGCCTGCTGTCACCGCCTCCGGCAAACGCGGAAAAAAATCTTTGTTGCCGAGATTCAAACCACCCCGAACACAAAACACTTGCACACATGCCAAACCACCTGCCAACGCCACGGCCACCACATCGACATCACCTCGATCATTGGCAACGTACTGCTGCTCGCTGACCCGACGCAATTGCGCAATACGATCGCGGTATTGTGCGGCCACCTCGTAATCGAGCGATTCTGCCGCCGCCTGCATTCGGCCAACCAACGCATCCATCACGCTTTGACTATTGCCATCGAGAAACTGAATCGCCTGCTCGACATCCGCTCGATAACGCTCGGCATCCACATAACCGACACAGGGGGCAGTACAGCGCTTGATTTGATACTGCAAACATGGTCGCGAACGATTCTGAAAAAAGCTGTCGTCACATTGGCGCACTTGGAACAGTTTCTGCAACAGATTGAGTGTCTCGCGAACCGCGCCAGCGCTGGCGTAGGGGCCAAAGTAACGCCCAGGTCCTCGGCGTGCGCCGCGATGAAACGCCAACCGCGCAAACGTCTGCTCGGTGCCGACATAAATATACGGATAAGATTTGTCATCCCGCAGGACCACGTTATAGCGCGGCCGAAAGCGTTTGATCAAATTGCTTTCCAGCAACAACGCTTCCGCCTCGGTGCGCGTTACAGCAACCTGAACATCCCGCACTTGCCCCACCATGGCTTGTATCCGCGGGCTGGTCACCGACCGAGTGAAATAACTGGCGACCCGCTTTTTCAGGTCACGCGCTTTCCCGACATAGAGCAGCTCGGCAGTTGCATCGAGCATGCGATACACACCAGGACATTGCGGCAAGTTCCTTACCAGCGCTTTGGGATCAAACTCGACATCGTTCATGATCAGGTCGCGGCAATGAGACGATGCGCCCTTGCCAGCACAGCTCGAAACATCGCCGCGGTCAATCGCCGCGTTTGTGTGTTGTAGCGACTGCAATGGTAGCAATCCAACAGGCGAACACGATCTTCAAGCAACCACAGCTGATCATGTGCGAACGGAAACCTGGCCAATCGCAATCCCAACGCACGAATCACGGCTTGATGCGCAATACTACCCAAGGCGAGCACGACGTGGTTTTCCGGCAACAACCGTAGCTCTGCCGCCAAGTAACGATTACAGGTGACAATTTCTTTCGTTTGTGGTTTATTGGCCGGCGGCAGACACTTCACCGCATTGGTGATTCGACAATCGGTCAGGCGCAAGCCATCGTCTCGATTCTGCGATTCAGGCGCGCTGCCATAGCCAAATTCATACAACGTTTGATAAAGCAATAGACCGGCATAATCCCCGGTAAACGGCCTCCCGCTGGCATTTGCTCCGTGCATCCCCGGCGCCAGCCCAACGATCAGCAATCGGCCATTCACATCACCGAACGGCGGCACGGGCGCGCACAGGTAAGTCGGGTTTTCCGCTTTGACAGCCGCCAGATATTCCACCAATCGCGGGCAGTCTTTGCAATTCGGATCGAAGATGCTAGCCACGACGCGATGCCGTCAAGTCCAATCCTTAAACGGATGCTGCACCAACATGACATTGTAATACCGCGGGTCATGGGACACTTCTTCACCCAGCCAATCCGGCCGATTGAAGGCTTGATCGGCAGTGGTCAGCTCCAGCTCGGCAACAATCAAGCCAGCGTTGTCACCATGGAAAACATCCACCTCCCACGTCTGACCGACATCATCGACGTAAAAACGGGTCTTTTCGATCAACGGCTTGGTGCAAAGCCGATCGAGCATTTCCTGGGCGTCAAGCGCCGCAAGAGGATACTCGTACTCCAGCCGCTCCACACCCAAAGTCGCGCTCTTGATGTTCAAATGCGCGTACCCGGCCGCGACCCGAACCCGTACCGATGCTTGCTCGCTATTGCAAAGGTAGCCTTGACGGTAGTCAACGCTTTTGACAACCCGGTCACGCCAGGCATCGCTGACGACGAGAAATTTGCGTTCGATTTCTTTGGCCATGGTGGCAATTCGTGGGTAGTGACAACAGACAGCTTATCGGTTCCTACAGTTTGCAAACGTTTTCCAGGGATTAGTCTAACGCGTACCTTTCGCCCTTGGGAGAAAGGTACGCAACAACATATGAAACGATTGATCCCAACCAACACCCGATCGATCAGAATTTCAACAGGGCCGTCCCCCAAGTAAAACCGCCGCCAAACGCTTCCATGATGACAGTTTCTCCCCGTTTGATCCGACCCTCCCGCACGACATGATCCAAGGCCAGCGGGATGGATGCCGCAGAAGTGTTGCCGTGCTCGCCAACCGTCACCACGACGCGCTCCATGGGTAGTTGCAGTTTTCTTGCCGCCGCAGCGATAATGCGAACATTCGCCTGATGCGGCACCAGCCAGTCGATATCACTTTTTCGAAGGCCCGTCTCGGCCAGTGTTTCGTCCACGATGCGCCCGAGCGTATTGACCGCCATTTTGAACACCTCGTTTCCTTTCATGTGGATAAACGCTTCGCCTGCCAGCACCCTGTCATAGCCACTGCCGACACCAAATGGGACGGTCAACAAGTGCTCGTAAGCCCCATCTGCATGCAAC
>CAZWQC010000120.1:0-7457 GCA_964635785.1 uncultured Ectothiorhodospiraceae bacterium | reverse complement strand
TCCACCGCCGGCCCAAACACATCAGCATTCGGGAACTCGTCCAACAACTCATTCACCCCACCAACGTGATCATGATGATGATGGGTGACCAATACGCAATCGAGCGTCAAGCCTTCACGTCCGCAATAGCCGAGTACGGACATCGCTTCGCCTGGATCCACAACGGCACAATAGCAGTCCTGGCGCAGCAACCATATATAATTGTCCGCCAGGGCGGGAATGGGAATAATTTCAGGCATTGACGCAACCTCAACGCTGTCTTGAGAGTGAATGGAGATCCCTACGAACTTGGATTGCTTGGGCAACCCACGGGTTAGCCAAGAAACGGTACGAATATTGCTTGAAATCGTTGTGCATCATGGTGCGGCCATCATCCTGTCATTGACTTGTCACGCCTGCGAAACCAAACGAGTGAGACCGAGTCAGACTACGCAAATGGTGCATCCGCCCCTCGCGCTTCGTTACCTTAATCCAAGGGAGCTTTGTCATGGTTACAACCACACTTACCATTCTGCTCGCAACCGCAGCACTCACGTTTTGTATCCGCTCGTTGATCAATCGTCATCGCCAACCGGCTACCGCTCCCACCCCGAGCAAACCACGCCGCTAATCGACCATTCTATGCAACACCCTGTCGAGGCGGGAAACCCCTGTCTCGACAGGGGCATTCCCCCTCGATACGACCCCGCCTAGCATTTCGATCGCCCCGGAATTCGTTCGAACAACCTGTTTTGTGCTTGTTGTTTCACTAGCGCACACGGTAAGCTTTCGCTGCCTATGCTCTGATAGACTTTTGGCATTGTGCTGAACGCACACCCGGCGTCCATGCACATCATCCTGCGGTGTTTCAAGTCGTTCACACATCCGGAAATAGAACTGATGACAACGAAAGGGCGAACCTTATGAAACAATTCCTTCTCATCCTAGTCCTGATCGTCGTTGGTGCGGTCGCGACGCTTTGGCTTGCACCACAAACGGGCAACGCCGTCGCATTGAAGATCAGCGAGTTTAGCATTGATATCGAGACCACTCTCCCGATCGCATTGGGTACCGTGGTCTTGGGTATCGTCGCGTTAACCATTTTACTGCGTGTATTCGGTTGGCTCCTTGGTATCTTGGCTCAGGGTATCGAGTCCATCGGCCGCGCTGTTACCGGTGGCAACCGCGGACGCGGCTCGGTCGATAGCCGTATGCGCGAGCTCATGGGACAACCCGTGTTCACTACCTCGCGGCTGTTGCTCGCGCTGGCAGCGGTTGCGATCGGTGCCGTGGCCAGCATCTGGATCTTCAAGGAAATCAAATATGATACCCCTGTACAATTCGTTTTCCTCGATCAAACCTACGACACCAACATCGCCGTTTTTGCCGCCGCTGCAGTGCTCGGCTATATCGCCGTTCTGTTGGTGCTCCGCGTTCTTGCTTGGTTGCTTGATCTGCCCGGAAGTTTCCAACGCAGCTCGGTGGCAAAACTACAAACACGCGATCAAGTCGCTATTCTGGACGGTTTCCTGGCAATCGCCGCGCGCGACGGACAAGCCGCCCGCCGCTACTTCAAGAAGGTCAGCAAAGAAACCGAAGGCACTCCGATCCACTTGCTGCTCGGTGCTGAAATTGCCAAACTCGAAGGCAACAACGCAGCGCTACTTGAGCACAGCCATGCGATGATGAGCAATGCCGATAGCGAGTTGGCTGGATTGCACCTACTACTCGACGCCGCTCGCAACGATGGCAACGCTGCCCTGGCGGTTTCGTACGGCGAGCAGATTCAACGCCGCCAGACCGGTGATCGCTGGTTACTGGGTACCATGGTCGAGCTATACCTGCAAGCCGGCGCTTGGACCAAATTGAAAGACTCCGCTCGCAAAGCCGCCGCGGCGCGGGTTATCGACAACACGCGCGCCACCCGCCTCGGCGTCTTGGCCGACTACTTCTTGGGCGCAATCGCCGCCAGCCAAGGCCGGTTGGACGAAGCGGAAAAACGGCTCAAACAAGCACTCAACCAAGATGCCAACTTTGTACCCGCAGCTGCCAAGTTGATCGATATCGCCATGCGTAAGGACGATAGCAAGCAAGCCATCGCGCTCCTGATCAAGTCCTGGGGCCGCACCCCGCATCCGGAACTGGCTGACCGCTTCTTACAAATCTACAACAACCTGTCACCGCGCATGCAGCTCGACCGCGCCCAGCGCTTGACCCGGAAAAATCCGCGTCATCCGGAAAGTGCCGCCTTCGTCGCCCGTGTTGCCCTGGCTGCCGAAGCACCAAGTAACGCCCGTCGCGTTTTGAGCGAAGCACTGAAACGGCATAACACGGTCCGTCTGTGCCAGCTCATGCTAGACGCCCAAGTGGCCGGTGGGGCCGAGACCGAAACGATCGAGTACTGGGCGCAGCGTTGTGCCGAAGCGGTGCCCGACAGCATCCCCAGCCTCGACTCGTACCTGGTCGATGGGGCACCGTCAACCTCCAGTACGCCAGTCGAAAGCTCGATGACTGTCACTGCAACACCATCGACCGTAGCCGTTGGCGGTACACAATTCGCCGCACTGCCGGCACCCGGACGGACAAGCTAGCCTCGAACGTGCATTGGTCTAGCGAATTTCGCACTGAGTAAGGTCGACGGAAAACGTCGACCTTACTTGAAAAACAGCCATCGGCGAAAGGTATTGAGCGTGCATTCGCCGTCGACTCGTCCCTATCTGATCGACCGATCTATCTTGCGATCAAACCTGCCTCGATCTTATTGTGACACCCGATCGGCTCGATGATAGGCCCACCCCATCAGCGCCAAACCCAACGCGATCATCGGCAGCGACAACAACTGTCCCATGGTCAACCATCCCCAAGCGATAAAGCCAATGTGCGCATCGGGTTCACGGGCGAACTCCACGACAAAACGGAACGTCCCGTACAGCGATAGAAACAAACCCGAAACAGCACCCACCGGCCGAATCTGTCGCGAAAACCACCACAGCACGACAAACATGACGATGCCTTCGAGAAAAAACTCGTAGAGCTGCGACGGATGCCGCGGCACCTGGTCGACATGCCGAAACACCATCCCCCACGGCAACTCCGTCGGCCGCCCCCATAGTTCACCGTTGATAAAGTTCCCAATCCGACCCGCACCGAGTCCGATCGGAACCATCGGCGCGACGAAATCACCCATCTGTAGCAAACTCAATTCATGGCGCCGTCCCCACCACCAAATTGCGATGATGACGCCCAACAAACCACCGTGGAAAGCCATCCCACCTTCCCAGATCTTGAACACAACCAATGGATCGTCGATAAACACTGGGAAGTTGTAAAACAGTGTGTAGCCAATTCGTCCACCCAGCACAACACCGAGAATTCCGTAGAACAACAAATCGGCGACCTGATCCGGCTGCAGCGGATAGCGATCCAACTTCGCGCGTTGTTGCCCCAACCACCAAAACCCCAAAAACCCCACCATATACATCACCCCGTACCAACGGACAGGCAACGGCCCGACGGAAAACACAACGGGATCGATTGTTGGATAGTTCAACATAGAAAACCCTTGTTTGCTAAAAAAACATCGCCGCGGTACAGCCCAATACCCTTCCCTAGCCCTCCGACATCGCTTTGGCGAGTCGAACCTGGCCAAACCCAAGCTTGGCACGGCATCGGCCAGCCCGCGGCAAAGATCGTCCACGACTGTCAACCACGCAAATCTCGGTCGCGGGCCAAGGCTTGATTGATCTCGCCAAGTCTACCGACTGCCTTTGACAAAAAGGTCTCATCGACGCCGCCACCTAAACCTGTGCAACGTCGCCGACACTCAATCAAGCAATCACTCAACCAAGCAATACCCGCGCGAATACCGTTTTGAGGTACTCGGTTTCCGGCATCGCGGGATGCACCGGATGATCCATCGCTTGGCTACCGTAGCCGAGAATTACAAGCCGTCGCCCGAGATGCCGCGACGCATCGTAGAGAATGTCAAGCAGCGCCGCCCGACTCAACTGCTGGGAACAAGAACTGAACACCAGCAATGCATCCCGAGCTGCAACCTGCATCGCCATTTGCGCAAGTCGACGGTAACCGGCTGTCCCGCTGGCAAGATCCTTTTTGCGCTTGATGAAAGCGGGCGGATCCACGAGCACCACGTCGAACCGCTCGGCTTGCTCACGCAATTGTTTTAAGGCAGAAAAGGCATCGGCAGTCAATGTCGTCACCTTGTCCACGACGGCATTTCGCTGGGCGTTGACCTGAGCCCACTCACACGCATTGGCCGAATCGTCGACACAGAGCACCGAATCGGCGCCGGCCACCGCGGCTTGCACACCCCAAGCGCCAGTGTAACAGAACAAATCCAGCACCTGACCTGAGCACGCCAGTCGTCTCAGCCAACCCCGATTATCGGCTTGATCGAAGTACCATCCGGTCTTTTGCCCCCGTGCCAGAGGCGTGAGAAAAGTTTGCCCGTGCTCCCGGACCATGACGGTGTCCTGTACTTCGCCCATCACGGCCTCGGCATAAAGCGGCAGTCCCTCCAATTCTCGTACGGCGGTATCATTCCGCAGGTAGACAACCGCGGGCCGAACCAGCTTGTTCAGCGTCGCCAGTACGGCGTCGAGCTGCTGTTCCATTCCCGCCGTCGTCACTTGCACGACCAACGTCGAATCGAACCGGTCCACCACCAACCCTGGCAGACCATCACTCTCACCGAAGACCCAACGATAATACGGCCGGTCCCGAAACAGCCTTTCCCGCAGGGATAACGCCGTTTGTAAACGATGCACCAGCACCCCCGAAAGAAAGGGGTGCCGTGCGTCACGGCTAACAATACGCGCGCAAATCAACGATTGCGGATTGACATACCCCGTACCGATCGTCTGCCCGAGGTAATCCTGAACGACAACATCACCACCCGGCGCAAAGTCTTGCAGCGGCGTCGTCGCCACATCGACTTCATTACTAAAAACCCAATCGTGACCTTTGCGAATCCGCTTGTCTTCGTGCCGTTTTAATCGCAGTGGCTGGGCCGTATTGATCGAACTCATGTTAGTCTCAGTCTATCGTGATCGTGACACTTGCACGAGCCATTGGTTTCGGTCGCCGTAAACGGTCTCGTCGCCTGCTCTGCCCTGCCACCGGGGTAAAGCGAATCTGGCATTGTTGTTTCGGCGTTCGATACCGAAACGATCTCAACGTACAGAGCACTGCCGTCATGGCACCCGACTCCTGTCATCTGTTCTTAGCAAAGTTTTGGCAGCATGAGGGTCGGGATTCGCCATCCGTCGGTTGCCGTTTTGGCGACACAGTGCATCCTTTCCGGCACCGATCGAGCCTTGTCGCAAGCGACCCTTGCCTCGGTTGTCGACGCCTTCACTGGCGTCGTCAATCTAGCATACCGGCTAACAATCCCAATCAATCGTTTCAAGAGTTCTTGTGACCCACCCCCGGCGAGGGAAGGATCACAGCAGACTTTTATGCAAAAACTATTGCAACAATGACGATGCATTCTGAAGATGGAAAAGGTTGGCCATGGTTTCACAGCGATTGACCGCAATCGTCTGTTATGGCTGTCATTCCCCAGCTATTTCGAGGTAACCACATTGAAACACTCGACACTATCAATCCCCCACCAACGCCGTCTGTCCGCGGTCTTGGTCTGTTGCTGCGTTGCACTTTTGGTGTTGGCCATTGTGCCACCCGCTCAAGCCGCCGATGTCAATGGCGATGGGCAGATCGACCGTGAAGACATTCATTTGATTCGCGGCCAACTTTACCCGAACGAGCCGGATGGCCGTTGCCCGACCTGCGACACCAACGGCGATGGCCGCATTACCATGCGGGATATGCTCCTCGTGATGAATCGGATTCACGCACAAGCGGAACCGGCCCCGACCGGCTTCCAACTCCAAATTCTGCACTTCGCCGATATGGACGGCACATCCGGCGCATTGGACAACGTCGATCGATTTTCCGCGGTATTGGATGGCCTGCGCGCACAATATCCGAACAATACCGTCGTCCTGACCTCCGGTGACAACTATATTCCCGGGCCGCGTTACTTCGCGGCGAGCGACGAACGTCTTACTCCCGTGATTGGCGCATCGGGTAATGGTCGCAGCGACATCGCCTTCTTGAATGCCATGGGCGTACACGCCTCGACCGTCGGCAACCATGATCTAGACGAGGGGCCTGCCGGTTTCGCCAACGCGATTCGTGCTGACGGGAACTATCCGGGCGCAAGGTTCCCATTCGTCTCCTCGAACATCGACTTCAGCGCGGACGAAAACTTGTCCGACTTGGTCGGTGTCGATGGTGAAGCGGTGGCTGACATCCCCGGTCAATTGGTCGCCAGCGCCGTCATCCCCGTCGGCGATGAGGTGATCGGTCTGGTTGGCGCTGCGTATCCAGAACTACGAGCCATCACCCAGATCGGCAACTTGGTCATCACGCCCGACGACAAAAGCGACATCGCCGGATTAGCTGCGACCATTCAATCCGAGGTGGATCAGCTGCGCGCGCGTGACGTCAACAAAATCATTCTTCTTGCGCACATGCAGCAGATCGCGATCGAGAAAGCGTTGGCTACCGAACTCGACGGCGTCGACGTAATCGTTGCCGGCGGTTCCAACACCCTGCTCGCCGACAGCAATGACGCCCTCTTGCCGGGCAACACCGCCGCGGACGACTATCCGCTCCGGTTTGATTCCGCTTCCGGTGAACCCATCTTGGTCGTCAATACCGACGGCGACTACAAATACGTCGGGCGTCTTGTCCTTCGTTTCGATGAGTCCGGTGTTGTGATCCCGAGCAGTCTATCCCCCGCGATCAACGGCGCCTGGGCTGCCACCGACGCAAACGCACAACTGCTTGGCGCGACGCCGATCGAAGCCGTGAGCACCATTGCCGGCGCGTTAAAGGATGTATTGGCCGAACGCGATGGTAACATCCTTGGCAACACTGCCGTTTATCTTGAAGGTCGCCGTAATGCGGTCCGCACCGAAGAAACCAATCTGGGTAATCTCACGGCCGATGCGAATCTATGGATGGCACAACAGCTCGACCCGACCACCATCATCTCACTGAAAAATGGCGGTGGCATCCGTGACGACATCGGTCTGGTCTACCAACCACCCGGCTCGACCGATCCGAGCGAAATCCAATACCTACCCCCGGCGGCAAACCCCACGGCTGGAAAAGACGTCGGTGATATTTCCCAGTTCGATTTGCAAGGCACCCTACGATTTAACAACGCGTTGACGCTATTGACCGTCACAGCGGCCGAACTGGCCGACATCATCGAACACGCGGTCGCCGGGACAGCCGAAGGAGCCACACCGGGCCAGTTTCCCCAAGTCGGCGGGCTGCGTTTCAGCTTCGACCCAAGCATGCCGGCACGCGAGGCGGGCGACACCAACCGCGCCGACGTCAACATCAGTGGCGATCGCCTGCGTAATCTGGCCGTGGTCGACGCCAAC
>CAZWQC010000119.1:0-7525 GCA_964635785.1 uncultured Ectothiorhodospiraceae bacterium | reverse complement strand
CACGCACGGCACCGCATCCCTTGCTGGGCTGTTGCAAGCACATTGCACGGATTTGCTGTCCGATTGTTGCTCGCTTGCCAACACGGGCACAACCGCAACCCTATTCAACCCCGCAGATGGGAGCATGCCAGGTTCGGTCGGGCGCCAACACCGACTCGTGCAATCCCTCCTACCAAGCTTCGCGTCGACCGTGCGGGCACAGAGAAACGATCCGCGCCACACAGCCAAAAAGAAACGATCGACAACGAAAAAACAAGCTTCAGTTTTGACCGTTTACGATTGCGCATAACATAAGGACCAGGCGTATAATTCGCGCCATTTAGACCGAACCCCATCCATTGGAACTCGTGCAATCGGAGTCGAACGCCACCGTGATAGAGAATCTGCGCAACATCGCCATCATCGCCCACGTCGACCATGGTAAGACCACCTTAGTTGACAAACTTTTGCAACAATCCGGCACGCTGGAAACCCGGGGTGGTATCGAGGAACGGATCATGGACAGCAACGCCCTCGAGAAAGAACGCGGTATCACCATCCTCGCCAAGAACACCGCCATTCGTTGGCATCAATATCGCATCAACATCGTTGATACCCCGGGCCACGCTGACTTCGGTGGTGAAGTCGAGCGCGTTTTGTCCATGGTCGATTCCGTGCTGTTGTTGGTCGACGCCGTGGACGGCCCCATGCCGCAAACCCGCTTCGTTACCGAAAAGGCTTTCAAAATGGGGTTTCGTCCCATCGTCGTGATCAACAAGATCGACCGTCCGGGGGCACGTCCGGGCTGGGTGTTGGATCAGACTTTCGATTTGTTCGACCGACTTGGCGCCACCGACGATCAGCTCGACTTTCCCGTCATCTACGCCTCGGCTTTGAATGGCTATGCCGGACTCACCGAGGATGTCAGTACAGGTGACATGACACCTTTGTTCGAGGCCATCATTGACAACGTTTCCCAACCCAGTGTTGATCGTGAAGGCCCATTTCAAATGCAGATCAGCTCACTGGATTACAATAGCTACGTCGGTGCCATCGGCATCGGCCGAATCAAACGCGGCATTCTGCGCAGCAATACTGCCACGACGATTATCGATCGCCATGGCAAACAGCGTGCTGGACGGATACTCCAAATCCTCGGGTTTCACGGTCTTGAACGCGTTCCGGTCGAACAAGCGCAAGCCGGTGACATCATCGCCATCACGGGTCTGGATAACCCCAGTATTTCCGACACATTGTGCGACCCCACTCATATCGAGGCCCTACCACCCTTAACCGTCGACGAACCGACCGTCACCATGACGTTTCAAGTCAACACGTCACCGTTTGCCGGCCGCGAGGGTAAATATGTGACATCGCGCCAACTCAAGGAGCGCCTGGACCGAGAACTGATTCACAATGTTGCCCTTCGGGTCGCGGAAACCGACGACCCGGACAAGTTCCGGGTCTCCGGGCGCGGCGAGCTTCATCTTTCCATCCTCATCGAGAACATGCGTCGGGAAGGTTACGAACTCGGCGTGTCTCGGCCAGAAGTCATCGTCCGAGAAGTCGACGGCGTCAAGCAAGAACCCTATGAACAACTGGTCGTCGATGTCGAAGAACCGCATCAAGGCGCAGTGATGGAGAAACTCGGAGACCGCCGTGGTGAACTGGTCGACATGATCCCTGACGGCAAAGGACGGGTCCGCTTGGATTACGTCATTCCGGCGCGGGGTTTGATCGGCTTCCAAACCGAGTTCATGAGCGCCACCTCTGGAACCGGGCTGATGCATCATGTCTTCGACCATTACGGTGATTTCAAACCTGGTAATATCGGCAATCGACTCAATGGCGTATTGATTTCCAATAGCCAGGGGAAAGCACTCGGCTACGCGCTGTTCAATTTACAGGAGCGGGGTCGTCTGCTGATCGATCCAAACATCGAGGTGTACGAGGGCATGATCATCGGCATCCATTCGCGGGAAAACGATCTCACAGTCAATCCACTGAAAGCAAAGCAATTGACAAACATTCGTGCGGCCGGCAGCGATGAGAACATTCTGCTTACGCCACCGGTCCGTTTATCGTTGGAACAGGCACTCGAGTTCATCAACGACGACGAACTCGTCGAAGTGACGCCCAAAAACATTCGAGTTCGAAAAAAATACTTACTCGAACACGAACGTAAACGCGCTGCACGCGCGAACAATTGAACCTTATCGGCTAGTCTCCAGCTCAGATCCTTGCCGGCACCGCGCTGGGTGCCAGCAACCCTGTTCGTCACGGCAATGCTAGACAGGTAGTAGCGGACGGAATAGCAAAAGACGAACACAAACCCGCGCAGTCAGAGGCAGCGGCAAACTTACGCGCTAAGTTTGTTTCTTCGCCTAGCCTGATCGCGCGGTTACACGCATCCAACCAGCGCAACAAACCAACGCCACTGAGATCGGTTCCTGCAAAACTAACCCGAAGCCCCCTATTTCAGAAGAGTCGACAGTGTTTACGTGTAACAGAGAATCAAGAGATCCGACAATTTCGGAAAATTTCGCAACAGGCACGCGGTCGCGTTTGCCAACGGTAACATTCTGGTATCGCGATACCCTTCCCTTGCATTCTTCAGCGCTTGGGGCGGGTACCGATCGCTTTAACAATCAGTGACTCGAAGTCCTTTTCAACCAGTCCGCCGTTGACCACATTGATCAGGCGGCCGTCCCGACCCACCACGAACGAAGCGGGAACGGCTTTGAGTCTTCCCCCAGGCAAGAAATGACCAAAAATTGCTTCCAGCTCCGGGTTCGCCATCGCTACCGGATAGTTCACCCCCATCTCCCAGAGAAAATCGCTTAATTCCACTTCGGTATCCTTATAGGCAATCCCGATAAAGGTAAAACCCTGTTCGGCATACTTCTGTTGCAATCGCACTTTGCCCGGCATTTCTTCCCGGCAACGCGGGCACCACGACGCGAAGAAATTGACAACGTAGGGCCTATTGGTAAGCGCTTCGCTAGTGATGACGACGGCGTCGATCGTCTGGATTTCGAAGCCAGGTACTTTATCACCCTCAAACGAGGCAAGCGGCAGAGGGAAATTGTCTTCCGCGACCGCGAAGTTCATTACCAGTGCATTGACAAAGAACACCGACCACAAGGCTAGAGGCAGTTTTTGCAATGCGTTCATCGGGCTCGCATCCACCAGTTAGTTTCAAAACAACAGGCCATCGAACAACGTCGAGCAGCTAAATCATCAGTTTCCTGTTTTTATTTGCATTGACAAGCAAGTCCATGCTCGCTGCTTACGACAAATCAATACCCGGATTGCTGACCATATTTTTCAGCACCGGCATTTCGAGTCTCTTGACTTCGATAACTTTCTGCTCTTTCAGGTAGGCCGCAACGGTTTCCCAGATCGGCTCGCCCGGCGACTTGGCCCCAACCGTCGCCCAGCCGGCGACACGATAGGTTTTCGAGGCTTCGATCAGCTCCCCGGTGTCCAGACGCATGTTGTCGATGCGCTGGCCCATGGCTGCCATCGGATCGATCCGGTAGGTCATCCCGCCAGTACGTACCATGTCACCACCTTGCTGATAATAAGGGTCGGGATTGAAAAGATTATCCGCTACGTCTTCGAGTACCGCCTTGATCTGCTCACCGGTCATCTCTCGTAGATAAGTCTCCGGGTAGGTCATCGAGGTCTGATCGAGCACGTGTTCCATGGTAATGGTCTCACCTGGCACCACGGTGGTACCCCAGCGGAATCCCGGGGACAGCGCGACTTCGGCGTCGTTTCTCATCCGCAGCGCATCACAGATCACCTGGTCAAACGGACCGTCGAAATTCCCTCGACGGTACAGCAGCGAACCGGCTTGCGCCAACGGTTGACGTAGCTTGTCCAAGTAAGGTGCACGCGTCTTATCGATCAGTGCCTGCATCTCGGGGTTGGCGGGGAGCTCCCGCGAGAACACCGGCAACAGGTGATATTGATACGCTTTGACACCTCCGCTACCGAGTTCGAGGTCCATCACACCAACGAACTTCCCATTCGATCCCCCATTGGTCACCAGCGTTTGTCCGCCAGCATTGCCTACCACGAAAGGTTGCGGCACGGCGTCATGGGTATGACCGCCGAAAATGACATCGATACCACTGACGTCACTGGCCAGCTTGATATCCACATCCATGCCGTTATGCGAGACCAACACAACCGCATCGGGCTTCTCCTTAGCTCGAATGTCAGCCACCAATTCGCTAAGATCCCCGGCATTGATACCAAACGTCCAGTCCGGAATAAACCGCGCTGGATTGGCAATTGGCGTGTAGGGAAATGCCTGTCCGATCACTGCCACGCGATGCTTGCCAACCGACTTCACGACGTAGGGCCGGAAGGCTCGCCCAGACATTTCATCGAATGCTTCGACGCCGTCGAACAGGGACTCCTCTTTCACCTTGATGTTTTGCGCGAGAAATTCCCCGTCGAACGCCGCAATATTCCGGCGTACTTCATCCGCCAGGTAGGTAAACTCCCAGTGGCCAGTCATGACATCGACGCCAAGTAGATTACACACCTCCACCATATCCATCCCGCGGTTCCACAGCGATGAGCCCGAACCTTGCCACGTGTCCCCACCATCGAACAGCAGTGTTTTTTCTCTCCCGAACTCGCCCCGGAGTCGGTCCACCAGCGTCTTGATGTGGGCGAATCCCCCGAGCTTGCCGAATCGCTCTACCGCTTCGCGGTAATCGATCGGGGTAAAGGCGTAGGCAAGCGCACTATCTGGCTGGATATCAAAATGTTTTAAGAAAGCCGTCGTGACCAGATGAGGAGGACGTCCAAACGCCTCACCAACCCCGATATTGACGCTCGGCTCACGATAGTAGATCGGCAGGAGTTGAGCATGTGTGTCGGTAATATGCAGCAAACGGACATTACCGAACGTACCGATATCGTACAGATCCGATGAGCGCGATTTGGCTGAAGCCAGGCCGGGCAACAATCCAGCGGCACCGGCCAGACCCAGAGTGTGCAAAAATTCTCGACGAGACTGATTCATGAATCAATACGCATTGTTTCGGTTGTTGTCACCCGATTCCAAATCAATGACCACCGCAGGTGAAGGCACCGGCCGCTGGCCGGGCACCAACAACACAGCGTCAGTTTCCAACGGCCAATGGCTTCGGAATCATCGTCTGCCAATTCTGCTCCATAAACTTTGCCTGCGCGATGGCTTGCCGTCCTTGCAGAAGCGCTGCACCGGCTAACCGTTCAGATTCCTCGGTTTCGCCCCTCTCAAGTGCCGCTTTAGCAGCCGCGATCAACTGGGCGGTATCGCGCCATTCGTAGCCCAGTGCAGCCGCCTCATGCTGCGCTGCCTCGGCCTCGGCAATTCGCGCTAAAGCCGAGTCGGGTCCTGCGGCAGACACGATCGCGGCCGCCGACAGTCCAAGTATCGTTAGCCCCATCGGCAAACAAAATTTCTTCATGGTTTCATCACCACTATTTTCTAGAAGCCGGTCCGTTGAACGCCAACCCGTTGGACATCACCGTTTGAAAAAACTCAAGATTTCGATACGTCTCACTTTGCGCAGCAAACGGCTTGGCACCGATATTTCGATTGCAGCCGGCATAGCGCCTGTGTAGAGTGCCGATTTCTCCCCATTTCGATCGAAAAACTGGGAAATGCGTCGGATGCCCGAGCGCCGGGCTGAGGATTTCAGCGCGCAAGCGCTGCCCGGGATACTCCAGATGGCAGCCGGAACAAGACATATTCAACTGACCACGCTTGGCGTAAAAAAACTGTTTTCCTTTCATGTAGGCATCATACGCAGCTGCGCTCATCACCTGGACATCCACTGTCTGCCCACGACTAAGGTAGGCGAGATAAGCAGAAACTTTTGCCAAATCGCCTTTTTTCCAAGGCCAGGCGGTTTCACCATGCGCCACCCGACACTCGTTGATCGCCATCTCCAGTGTCACCACTTCGGCACGCTGTTCATCAAAATAAGGATACTTGCCACGCACCGCTCCGCCGTTGGCAAAACAGCTTGCAAGCGACTCCCCATTCGCGAACGGCTTGGTAAACAAAACCTGACCCGCCTCGATGTCGAGTTCATAGGGTGGAAACTCTTCCATTTCCAGCCATTGCGCTCGGGAATCCGCATCGATCGCATAAACCCCGTTATTAAAATCATCGCGGTCCACGCCGGGAAACTTGTTACGAAAATAGCGCTGAAATGCCTCGGTATCGGCGTCGACCAAGGACTGGTAATCAACGGCCTGACTGGTGCTGGCGACCGACGCCAGCGCTGCAATAAACGCAACCGCGGCCAGTGCCCGTAGGGAAAAATCTCTTATCATCGGTTGGCCCTCTCCCGGTTCTCCCAACGCTACAACGCTTTGATGGCTGCCTCCGCCATGTCGGACTCGCCTTTGTTGTCCGTCCAGGAGACTTTGACGGTATCCCCCCCGTTCGCGCCTTCGAAACGAAACGATAGGTAAGGATTCTTCGAAACACCCGTACCAAGTTGTGCGTAAAAAACTGTGACGTCATTACACGTGGCGGTCACCTCTGTAATGAAGTGAGCCGGAATGAGCGTACCATCCTGATCTTTACTACGCCCGGTCTCCATCGGATGCTGAATGAGCATCTTTACCGTAGCAACATTATTCTGGACAACCGCTTTGATTTTCATGGTTTCACTCCGCGGACTAAAATGTTAGAAAGTCGGCGATCAACCGCCACAGCCACCAATGGTCACTTTGACCTCGCGGGTCGCACGATAGAGCTTAGCGCCTGATTGAACCATCACGATCAAATCGGAGGTCTCGGCCATCCTCATTCGAAACGAGATATCGGGTTTCATGCGTGGCAGCACGTCAAACGAAGCCACTAGCGGGCTGAAATTTGCCGGTGCGAAAACGCTGATATTGCTAACCTCGGGAATCGTTGTCGACACCGTAACCGGCACAAAAGCACCGTTTTCGGCGATCTCAGGCGCCTTGATCTCAATATCAGCTGAATCTTCGATGGGAAGCGAACCGTACTTTGCCGCTATCGCGTCATCGAGCTCACTGACAGTAAACGCCTTTTCGTTCCATTTGGCGAACACCCTACCAGGTAGCATCGCCACAGCTGCAACCGATGCTGCCGCACCAGCAATCAATTGAAAAAAGTTTCGGCGGGAAATACCCATGATCGCCTCCTAAAAAAAGTCAATGACACGATCCCAACGGGAACCGAATTTCATCTTGAGAAAAACATCACAACGTATAGAGGTAGTCGATGACAAGATCAATCTCTTCGTCACTCAGTATGCCGTGCTTTCCAAACGGTGGCATCATCGTCTTTGGATTGCGCATCGTCGCATCCCAAAGCTGCTCACGTAGCACCTCCCTTTGCGGAAAACGCAGTTTCATCTGGATCAGTGCCGGACCAAAGTTGCCCGGGAATTCTCCCCCGGGGATCATGTGACAGGCCAGGCAATTGCCTTTGTTCCGATCGAAGGCCAACGCCTTTCCACGCTCGAGCGCGACCTGATCCACTCCTCCGGTTGCC
>CAZWQC010000118.1:5600-7549 GCA_964635785.1 uncultured Ectothiorhodospiraceae bacterium | reverse complement strand
CCTCTCGCCGCGGTCGTCCTCAATATCAGCCCGGATCATCTCGATCGTTATCCAGACCTCGCTGCCTACGCCGCGGCAAAAGCCAAAATCTATGACACGGCGACCTGTCGTATCGTCAATCGGGACGACATCCTTGCCGCTAGCTTGACCCGGCAACCGCCGACCCATCGTTTCGGCCTCGACACACCGGCCCATCCGCTCGATTATGGCCGTCGCCGGCAAGCCGACGGTGACTGGCTTGTCCGCGGCCAAGAGGACTTAATGTCAGTCACTGCCATGCGCTTACCCGGATTACACAATCAAGCAAACGCCCTCGCCGCGCTATGCCTCATCGATGCGGCAAATATCGCGCTGGAACCTGCACTCACGGCACTACGCAACTTCCCTGGTTTGCCGCACCGCTGTCAATGGGTGCGAGAATACAACGGCGTTTTCTGGTACAACGATTCCAAGGCAACCAATATCGGCGCGACCCAGGCGGCACTGACCGGTATGTCGCAACCGGTTGTCCTCCTGCTTGGCGGACGGGGCAAACAGCAGGATTTCACCCTCCTGCGCGACGCTGTCGCCGCCCACGCCAAACATGTTTTGGTATTTGGTGAGGCCGCTTGCGCGCTTCGCGACGCCTTGTCCGGTACTGCCCCCATCACCAGCGTCGCCGACCTGAGCACCGCGATCACGCGCGCCGCTGCGATCACGCAACCGAAGGATATCGTCCTACTATCGCCAGCCTGTGCAAGCCAAGATGCCTTTACCGATTACATTGCCCGCGGTCACGCCTTTACCAAAGCGGTCGAGGAGCTGCCCTGATGCCATCGGCGAAATCCACCGATAACCACCTCACCACCGTGTTGTCCTCGGAGCGGGCGGGCGGGGCAACGGGCGTGAACTCGACGGCAATGCGGCCACGCGCCTGTGTTGCCCATAAGCTCGACTGGGATCTTGTCTTGGTGGTCGCTACGATTCTCGCCTTGGGCTTGGTCATGGTGGGCTCCGCCTCAATCGCCATCGCAACCGACCAAACCGGCGACGCACTCTATTTTCTCAAGCGCCAAACCGTTTACATCGGCCTTGGTCTTTTGGTAGCGGCAACTGTGTACAAAATTAAGCTGGCCTGGTGGTGGAACATGCGCTTTGCGCTGTTGCTATTGGCGTATTTTGCCTTGGTCGTCGTACTGCTGCCTCATGTTGGCTCGACCGTTAACGGCAGTACCCGCTGGATCATGTTCGGCCCGCTCAATCTACAAATCTCCGAACCGGCAAAACTATTGGCCTTCATTTACCTCGCCGGTTACGCCGCCAGCCGCCCGACGGCATTGCGCGAGACGATTCAAGGTTTCCTACGACCGGTGGCCGTGATGGGCATGATGGCGGCATTGCTGTTAATGGAACCGGATTTCGGTGCCGCCGCGGTCATGTTTGGCACTGGCTTTGCACTGCTATTTCTTGCGGGTGCGCGCTGGGTCCAGTTTATCTTCTTGGCGACCTTGACGGCCATTACCGCAGCCGTCATCGCCATATCCTCACCGGAGCGATTGGAGCGTCTCACCACGTTTTTGAATCCTTGGGCCGATCCTTACGACGCCGGGTTTCAATTGACCCAGGCATTGATCGCCATCGGTCGCGGTGAATTCTTCGGCGTTGGTCTTGGCGCCAGCGTACAAAAATTGTTTTATCTGCCCGAAGCACACAACGATTTCCTGTTCTCCGTCATTGCCGAGGAACTCGGTTTTATCGGCATCACGGCGATCATTGCCTTGTACGGTTTATTGATCTGGCGCGGTTTCGCCATTGCCGCCGCCGCAGAGCGACTCGACCAACGCTTCGCCGCTCTCCTCGCCTATACGTTGACAATTTGGTTTGGACTACAGGCATTCATCAATATGGGCGTCAATCTCGGTATTTTGCCAACCAAAGGTCTGACATTGCCGCTCATGAGCTACGGCGGT
>CAZWQC010000118.1:0-5590 GCA_964635785.1 uncultured Ectothiorhodospiraceae bacterium | reverse complement strand
GGTAGTAGCATGCTGATTTCATGCACCAGTATCGGTTTGTTGTTACGCGTGCATCGCGAGACCGTCGAACGAGGCGCTTTGTGGCGCTCATCCGGAGGGCGGATATGAAACGCAATCCCATGGTTTTGATCATGGCCGGTGGCACCGGCGGTCATGTTTTTCCAGCCTTGGCCGTCGCCCGCGCTGTGCAGGAACGTGGCGTCACAGTACGCTGGCTCGGTACTCGCCGCGGTCTGGAAGCGAGGTTGGTACCCGCTGCCGGTATTCCCATTGATTGGATCAGTATTGCCGGGCTCCGTGGCAAACGGCGCCTCAGTTTGATTTTTGCGCCCGTTCGCCTCGCCATCGCTGTGCTTCAGGCCATCCGCGTAATTCTCCTGCGCCGGCCCGACGCCGTGCTCGGTATGGGCGGTTTCGCGGCAGGTCCCGGCGGAATCGCGGCTTTTCTGTTGCGCCGCCCATTGGTCATTCACGAGCAAAACGCCATTGCCGGTCTGACCAATCGTATTTTGGCCCGTTTCGCTACACACGTTTTTTCTGGCTTTGCATACAGTTTTTCGTCGCGGATCCGCGCCCACCACGTGGGAAACCCCGTGCGCTGCGAGATTGCCGCGCTGCCTCAACCTCGCGATCGCTTGGCCGGCCGTGACGGACGTTTACGGTTGCTGGTCATCGGCGGCAGTCAAGGGGCTCAAGCATTGAATCGGACTTTGCCACGAGCGCTGGCATTGCTGCCCGCAGAAGACCGTCCGCGGGTCCGTCATCAATGCGGCACGACTGAACTCGAGCCCACGCGGGCCGCCTATCAAGCCTTGGACATCGACGCTGACCTCACTCCGTTTATCGATGACATGGCCAATGCCTATGCGTGGGCCGATCTCGTTTTATCCCGCGCCGGCGCGTTAACGCTTGCCGAGCTGACCGCCGCCGGTGTTGCCGCGTTGTTGGTGCCCTATCCACATGCCGTAGACGATCACCAAACTCACAATGCAAAATACTTACTCGCCGCCGGTGCCGCTCATTTGCTTCCGCAGCACGCGCTTACACCGGAGTCACTCGCCGCGAAACTGCAGACATTGCTGCATGATCGCACCGGCTTGTTGCGCATGGCCATCGCCGCGCGCAGCCTGGCCTTGACCGATGCCACCGAACACGTCGCCAATACCTGTGTCAATCTTGCGACCAAACGGGGGCGCCACTGATGACCGCAATTCCCGTGGCGACCATGGGCCGAGTCCGCCACATTCATTTCGTCGGTATCGGCGGCGCTGGCATGGGCGGCATCGCGGAAGTGCTCGCCAATCTCGGTTACATCGTTTCCGGCTCCGACCGGGCCAACAACAGCATGACCCGTCATCTTGCCGGCATGGGGATCCGAGTTCATCTCGGCCATGCCGCCGAAAACGTCGCCGGGGTGGATGCCGTTGTCATATCCAGCGCCATACCGCAGGACAACCCTGAACGCCTTGCCGCGCAGCGCCAGCGCATTCCCGTGGTGCCACGGGCGGAGATGCTGGCGGAACTCATGCGTTTTCGCCATGGCGTGGCCGTGGCCGGAACCCACGGGAAGACGACCACAACGAGTTTGATTGCCAGCGTATTGGCCGAAGGCGGGCTCGATCCGACTTATGTTATCGGTGGTCGCTTAAACAGCACTGCCAGCCATGCCAAACTCGGTCACAGCCGCTACCTCGTCGCCGAGGCGGACGAATCTGACGCGTCGTTTTTGTTCCTACAACCGATGCTCGCCGTCGTCACCAACATCGATGCCGATCACCTGCCGACCTATGGTGGCGAATTCGAGCGCTTGCGCGCAACCTTCCTTGCGTTTCTGCATCATTTACCGTTCTACGGCCTGGCCGTGGTCTGTAGCGACGACCCCGGTATCGCCGAGATCATCTCCCTTATCAAACGGCCCGTCCTGACCTATGCCGTCAATGAAAAGGCTGACCTGTATGCCACCGACGTCACTTACCTGGGCACCCGCTCGCGTTTTTTGGCGACTCGCGCGGCTGGACATCCTCTCCCGGTGGAGCTCAACTTGCCCGGTGAACACAACGTCCGCAATGCGCTGGCCGCCATCGCTGTCGCCCAGGAACTCGGCGTCGACGATCAGTCGATCGTCAAGGCATTGGCCCAATTCCAAGGCATCGACCGGCGCTTTCAGGTTTATCCCAACCTGCCACTTGACGACGGCTACGTCACTTTAGTCGACGACTACGGCCATCATCCAACCGAAATCGAGGCAACCTTGAAGGCAGTACGTCAGTCCTGGCCTGATCACCGTCTGGTGACGGTGTTTCAACCGCATCGCTATACCCGGACTCGCGATTTATTCGAAGACTTCACGCGCACTCTCGCCAAGACCGATGTCCTGTTGCTACTTGAAGTTTATGCCGCCGGCGAAACCCCGATCACCGGGGCCGAAGGCCGTGATCTGACCCGTGCCATCCGCCATCGCGGGCCGGTCGATCCCATTTTTGTACCGGATTTAAACGAGATACCCAACCTACTACGCCGCGTCCTTCGCCCCGGCGATATCTTACTGACCTTGGGCGCGGGGAACATCGGCACCGTGGCCCGTCAGCTCCCCACTACCCTGTCCAGCGGGAGGTCAGCATGTTAGCACTGCATTGGGAGACGAGTTTGCGCGGCGAATTACTGTATCAATTTCCGCTTGCCGACGCCACCACTTGGCGGGTCGGTGGTCCTGCCGAACGCCTCTATCGGCCAGCGGATTTGAACGATTTGACCCTTTTTTTGGCTTCCTTGCCGTTGGCCGAACCCCTAACCTGGATTGGTTTGGGTAGCAACTTGTTGATTCGTGACGGCGGCATTCGCGGCACGGTGATCAGTACGACGGGGCGCCTCAACCGTTTACAGCGCTGCGGCGAAGATCGCGTCCGCGCCGAAGCGGGCGTGTCCTTGGCTCGACTGGCCCGGTACTGCGCTCATGCCGAACTCGGCGGCCTGGGGTTCTTGGCTGGCATTCCGGGAACGGTTGGTGGTGCACTTGCAATCAATGCAGGGGCTTTCGGTTACGCGACATGGGATCGTCTGGTCGCCGTCGAGACGATCGACCATCATGGCCGACCGCGGCGTCGCTCGCCGGCAGAATTCGACGTCGGCTATCGATATGTCCAAGCCCCCCGGGAACGGGAATGGTTTACTGCGGCAGAGTGGGTACTACCTGCCGGCATGCGCGATGCCGAATTACTGCAAATGCGCACCTGGCGCGAGCAACGCGCCCGTTCCCAACCGCTCGGGCAAGCCACCTGTGGGTCAGTCTTTCGTAACCCACCCGGTGATTACGCCGGTCGCCTGATCGAAGCGGCCGGTTTGAAAGGCATGCGCATTGGTGGTGCACAGGTCAGCAGGCAGCATGCGAATTTCATTGTCAACCTCGGCACCGCAACCGCCGATGACATCGAGCGCTTGATTGTCTATGTCCGCGACCAGGTCGCGGCTATGTTTGATGTCTACCTACAATGCGAAGTCCGCATCCTAGGAGAACCGCTTGAACCCTGAACCGATGGCACCCAACGGTCAACGCTACGGCCGTGTCGCCGTCCTGATGGGCGGTTGGTCGGCCGAGCGGGCTATCTCGTTGCGTAGCGGTCGCGCGGTTTGCGCTGCATTGCAGCGCATCGGTATCGACGCCGAGACGATCGACGTTGGCGCCGATATTCTCGAAGTCCTCGCCCAACGTCAGTTCGACCGCGCCTTCATCGCCCTGCATGGCCGTGGCGGCGAAGATGGTGTCATCCAGGGCGCACTGGAAATTCTCGGACTTCCTTACACTGGCAGTGGCGTGCTCGCCTCGGCGTTGGCCATGGACAAATTCATGACCAAGCGGGTCTGGCGGGCAGTGGGTTTACCGACGCCCGCATGCCGCCTTATTACCGGTGCGAGTGATCCTGCCGACGTCGTTGCCGAACTCGGTCTGCCGATTTTCGTTAAACCCTGCTTGGAAGGCTCCAGTCTCGGCAGCGCGAAAGTCACTTGTATTGATGAACTCAGGCCGGCCTGGGCCGCCGCCGCGCCGTTTGGGCCGGTCCTCGCCGAAGCCTTCATCCGCGGCACCGAATATACCATCGGTATCCTCGATAACCGTACTCTTCCCGCCATTCGGCTGGAAACGCCCCATCGCTTTTACGACTACGACGCTAAATACCACGCTAACGACACGCAGTACCACTGCCCGGCTGGACTCGATGACACCGCCGAACAGGCACTCGCGCAACTGGCGCTAACGGCGTTCAATGCACTGGGTGCGACTGGCTGGGGACGTGTCGACATCATTTGTGATCAACACCGAACAGCGTGGTTGCTCGAGGTCAATACTGTGCCTGGCATGACCGATCACAGCCTGGTACCGATGGCCGCCCAAGTTGCCGGGCTATCCTTCGAAACACTGGTTAGACGGATCCTCGACGTTAGTTTCAACAGGCGTGGGAACTGATGTGGCCACCTATCGCACCAGCCTACCGTATCGCCACGGTCGTCCGGTCAAGCCCGCGTCCCACCGGCCGAACATGGTGGGACGCGGACTCATTGCCGCAGGAGGGATACTTTTGATCAGTGCAAGCGTGTGGCTGGCCGTGACCGGCTGGCAACAGATCACCCAGGCGCGTTACTGGCCCATTGCGACCGTCGTGATTCAAGGGGATGTCACACCTGGCTGCCGTCAGCGCATCGAAACTGTCGTGACCCAGTATGCGGTAAACGGTTTGTGGCGCTTACCTATGCACACCCTCGACCGGCATTTGGAAACATTACCGTGGATCGAAACAGCCCGCGTCCGCCGGGTCTGGCCTGATCGACTACGCATTGCCGTCACATCCCGCAGCGCCGTTGCCCGCTGGGGTGGTGCCGCCGCGCTGACCGCCAGCGGCGAGATTTTTGCACCACCTTTGACCGAATTGCCCGATCCGCTGCCCCTGCTGGCTGGCCCACCCGGTAGCGCCGAGCAGGTACTTGGGCAATACCAAATTTTGGCACCGCGACTCAAGCAGATTGGACTGCGACTTGACATGCTCACTATGGATCGCCGCATGGCTTGGCATCTTTACCTCGCCAACGACATTGTCGTCGAACTCGGACGCACCGACATCATGACCCGATTCGAGCGTTTCATTAAGGCCTACCCAAGCATCATTGCACCAACCGACCGACGCATCGCCCGGATCGACCTGCGCTACAGCAACGGGCTCGCGGTCGCTTGGCAACCTTTCTCACCGCCATCGCCAATGCAGAGGAATCAGCCGTATGACACGCAAACCCAGTAAAGGCATGATTGTCGGCCTCGATATCGGCACATCCAAAGTCGTCTGCGTGGTCGGCGAAACCACCCCTGACGGCGAACTCGAGATCGTGGGAATCGGATCCCAACCATCACACGGGCTCAAGAAAGGGGTCGTGGTCAACATCGAGTCCACGGTACAAAGTATTCAACGCGCCATCGAGGAAGCCGAACTCATGGCGGGTTGCGAAATACACTCGGTGTTCACTGGCATCACCGGCAGCCATATTCGCAGTTTCAATTCTCATGGCATGGTCCCGATCCGCGACCAGGAAGTGACCCCGACCG
>CAZWQC010000117.1:0-7556 GCA_964635785.1 uncultured Ectothiorhodospiraceae bacterium | reverse complement strand
CAAGCAAAAAGCCCGGCGTTCGCGCCATAATCAAATTCAGCCCGGGAAACGAACGGTCGCGCACGGGCGGGGTATTGACAATCCACTGCGCAAACAACGAGGCCGATTCCGGCGCACCGACCGCCATCTCTTGCCACAAATACATTTCCAACACCGTGGTTGCCTCGGACATCGCAAATAGAACCCGAGCTTGGGCCATCGCGCTCCTTGATCGCAACCCCCGCGGTGAACCATCCAAATCCGGTTTACTCGGGTTGTCAGGCAAAGAGGCAATCAAATGATTGACCCCCGGTTTTTGATTGTTGATCACGGTCATTAGCCAAGCCTCTTACCGTTGGTGAAGACCCTTGCCCTTGAAGACCACGAGTATAGGCGAGGCAAATCCGTTGGCTTGCTTTGCCAGACGCCATAACATTGTGCTACAACGGCTCAACTCTGGAAAATTCTCGCAAAGACGCAGATACTGACGGCAACAGGATCTCGGTCTTGCGCCAACATGACGACTTAACCAAACAAGTTCGTTGCCATCACCTAAATGACGTTAATGCTCGCATCATAGTATGTCCGGTCTAAATCACGCGGCTCATGCCGTTGCAAAACGCATTTTGCTTGCCGAGGATGATCATACCGCTCGCAAAATGCTGGCGGGCGTCGTCCACAAATGGGGCTACGATCCGATCGCTGTCGCCGATGGCGATGCGGCTTGGCAGTGCCTGCAGGACAAGACTGCCCCCCGCTTGCTACTCCTCGATTGGATGATGCCAGGCATAGACGGCTTAGAATTGTGTCGGCGCATAAGGTTACGCAAAACCTCCAATCCTGCCTATATCATATTGCTCACGGCTCGTGATTCCACCGAAGACATTGTCCGCGGACTCAATGCCGGCGCTAACGACTACATTGTCAAGCCGTTTCAACCAGCCGAGCTCGAGGCTCGGCTGAAAGTTGGCGGACGGCTATTGGTACTGCAAGAGGAACTCAATGAAGCCAGGGAACGTCTGGCCTACCAAGCTTTGCACGACCCCTTGACCGGATGCTTGAACCGCCGCGCCATTATGGCCGAGCTCGACCGGGAAATCGCTCGGGCACGCCGTGACGGCAAACTGCTGTATGCGGCGATCTGCGATCTCGATCATTTCAAGAGCATCAACGATCACCACGGCCATCAAGCCGGTGACACAATCCTCAACGAATTCGTCCGACGACTGACCGCCAACCTGCGAACATACGATCGCATCGGTCGCTACGGTGGCGAGGAGTTTCTGCTATTGACACCGGTCATGGGCGAGAACGATCCGCCCACATTATTTGAACGATTGCGCCTTGAAACCGCCGCGCAACCCTTTCAATTTCGTGATTTCGAGATTGCGGTAACCGTCAGCATCGGGGTAGCCAGTTTGCGCCATGAAGATAACGTGGATCTGTTCTTGGCCCGTGCCGACGAAGCACTTTACCAAGCCAAAAATGCCGGGCGCAATCAGGTGGCTTTTCGGGACGGGGCGTAACGGCCAACGACCTGCTCCAGGCGCTTGCCCACCTTGCCCATTGAATAGTCCAGGCGCCTTCGCCTAGGCTATCCTATTGCATCCGAGGAGGTCGCGACCGGCTAACCCGACTCGCGGACTCTCCCATCAATCGTTGCGTAAGTTCTCGTGTCCCTGCCCCCGGCCGGGGGTTCGGACACAGCAGAGTTCTCTGCAACAACTTGCGGAACAATCCATACCTCGAACGCCTATTGGAGTGAGATGATGCTGCTGCCTAGAACGCGTTATTTAGTCCTTTTCGTGTTTTTGCTGTCCGTCATAACGAATATCGGGGCAGCGCAGCGGACGATCGCGGAAACCGTCGTTAAAATGCCCCTGGCCGAGGACGTTTCCATGGACGATGCGGTCGACTCGATGAAACTTCGGGCCAATGGACTGAACTTCAAGCTTGTTGCCCACATGCCCTTGTCTGAGGAAATCAAGGCCATGGGGATCGAAAGCAAACGCGTGGAGATCTTTCAGTTTTGCGACGCACGTATCGCCCATGCCATGCTCGTCGCCAAACTCGACTTCGCCGCTTACCTACCTTGCCGCATTACGTTGATCGAGGATCAGCAAGGTCAGCCCTGGTTGGTCACCATGGACTTAAACCGGTTGATCGAGATGGCTGACCTTCCTGCCGACCTCCTAGCACAAGCGAAGACGGTACGCGACAACATTCTCGACATCATGCACGCAGGTGCAAACGGCGAACTCTAGTTGATCGTCATGGGTGGGCAAGGGATACTGCCCACGCGGGGGCAGGGACACCGCAGACATTTCTGCAAAAACTCTTGCAACAATTATTGTTACGAGGCAGCAAAGCGGGGTTGTCTTGGCTCGTCTATGCGCTCGGGTATCAGCAAACCTCAATCATTGACACAAAACACAGGTCCACTTTCCGTTCCAGTATATCCAGCAACAATAAGGTTCACCGTCGCAACAGGCAGAAGCTCGCATCACGCCGGTTGTGTCGGTGGGCAAGTCTACAAACTGCGTTGTATCCGTCGGTTCGCGCAGAATCTCGGTAAGGTTTGCGGCCGTATGCACAACGGTTAGCCGCCCACTCGCCTTGTCAAACCCAAAGAGCACCTGAAAACCAGGAGCGATCTTTTCCATCTCAGCAGGCTCAACCCGAATCGAGTCGAGTGCTTGCGTGTTTAATATCTGATCATGAGACATCTTCGCTTCCCCATTGAAGGGATAAACAAGACTCGGCGGTTACACGTCATACCGCCGGTTACTGAATCGCCAACGTCAGATTCAACCGAAAAAATCGCTCGGGCAAGAACTCTGGCGTGACCGCTTGCAGTGGTGCCCACAAATTGTAGTCATGGTAATTGAACCGGCGATTGAATAGGTTATTCACCTCGATACTCAGTCGTCCGAAGCGCTTTGGCAACCGATACACCAAGGCCGTATCAAACACCATGAACCCGTTGTTTTCACTCGGATAGCTTGCGATATATGAATTAGGGTCCGCTGTCGCGCGCGCCGTTTCCAGTTGTTGCATGACCCAGGTTGCGGTCATGGACAAAGCGAACCCACTCGCGGCAACATAACGAGCGCTAATCGGCATCAGCACGTTTCGGATGCCGGCATAGTTATAAGGTTCCCAGGCTATTTTGTCGCGCGCTTGGAAATGCTCGAACCGCGGCTCGAGTCCGACAACGAAACGCCGATTCACAATCCAATTGAAATAGGCAGACACCAAATTCTCACTGCGATCATTAAAGTTTACATGGCTATCCGGTGCGAAGCTCGGGGTGCTTGTACGTCGGTGCAGATATTCCAAACTACCAAACCACAGGCTGGCGAATTGCGCATCCCAAGCGACGCCAAAATTCCACGTTTTCGTTCCCGTACCGTCATCAAAAAGCTGGCTAAAACCGGCGATTTGCGTGGGTTCGATGGTGACAAGCCCCAGTGGTCGCTTGAGATCGGCATAAGCTGCGGCGCGCCACGTCATTCCTGGCGATACATCCCATACCACGCCCAGCTTGGGAGCAATATGGACATCCTCGTAGGCCGGCTGTTCCACGTCAAACCGAGCCAATCCTAAGGTTAGACTCATGTTAGTGACGGGCACCAGGTAAGCATAACTAAACAAGCCTTGGTGGCGATCATCATAATTCAAAAGGGTTGCAAACACCTGCTGGTCGCCGTTGGGTAGGACGAAAGACTGTGTCAACCAGGGCTTGTCTTCGGTCACGCCGATGCCACCGCCAAATAGGAATGTGTGGCGATTGTAGCGTTGGTAGAAACCAAGCTCGATGAGTTTACGATAGATATTACCGCTTACCATGGCGTCAAAAGGCCGGGTTTGTCGATTGACGCCCTGTTCTTCTTCGTACATTGCAGACAGCAGGATATCACGCTGAGCAGACGGCGAAACCCGCACGCTACCGCGAAATCGGTTGCCAGTCAGCTGATCGTGTTGGCCAGGATCGAACACGTCTGGCTGATAGCGCATAATCAAATCACCCTGCTCTTTGATCCGCCGACGGGCCTCGAACTGCACATTGATCTTCGGGGTTAACGCGGCTTGCACAAAGGCCGAATAGATATCCTGGTGCTGATCATTATTCTCCCGGAACCCTTCGCTCTCATAGTGATACTGTCCCAGCGTGATCCCAACCCGACCCAATTGACCGGCCAGTAAGACGTCATCAGCCAAGGTCTGTTGATTGCCGACCAAGCCAGAGACTTGAGCACTTAAGCGATCTCGGTTAAACAACGGATTGAACTCGTATTGGCCGGCCGAGGTGGGACCCGCGCCGGCCAATACCTGCAAATCACTCTCCAATAACTGTGGTCGAATGGGATTGATATTCATGGGTTGCCAGAGTTGGGCCTGGAACAACTCGGCAACTCGCACCAACTCCCGCCGCGGCTGACCCGCCAAAGCATCGGCCAACAGGCGATGGCTGGCCTCGCTGGTCGGGTCTTGGCTCAAGGCCCGGTAGGCTTGGCGGGTGGCGAGCTGCGCAAAACCGAGATCCCGATAGATACGCCCCAGACTGGCGCTGCGTGCCGCCTGGTCTTGATCGAGGTGATGGCGGGAACGATACACGGCGCGGTTATCGTTTTTCTCGACGGCGGTTTGTAAATCCTGAACCGCCGTAATCGGGTCATTGTTCACCTGGGCACGTAAGGCATCGTAATACCAAGCCGTGGGATCTTGGGGATCGATTTTTTTGGCCAGCGCGTATTGCACCGCCGCCAACGCATCGCGGTTTTCCTCGAAATAGGCTTTACCGAGATAACTGCGCAACAAAGCGTTGGCTGGATCATGGGCCACCGCGGTTTCCAAGGCTTGGCGACCGGCATGAATTTGGCCTTGATTGATCAGTGCAATCCCTAACCCCAGCCAGGTCTGCGGATTTTCGCCAGCAAGCGCCAACGCCCGGGTAAAAGCCTCTTCTGCTGAATGGCCACGAAACTCGGCAAGTGCGGCAAAGCCAAAGACGATCTCTGCCAGCGCGAGGTCCGGAGCTAATTCGCGCGCCCGTGCGGCATGCTGACGGGCGCGGGCATAATGCCCCAGCGCCAGCAACAATTCAGCGTAGCGAGCCTGCAATAAGGCGTGTTCCGGCTGTTCGGCAACGGCGGCGGCGATTGTTGTCGCTGCGGCCTGCAATTGCAGATTAGCCTGCAACGCGTAGGACAGGGCGAGTTTCGCCCCCGGCTCTGCGGGGTCACGTCGGATCGCTTCGCGTGCCAGCCGCAAAGCCTCTTGCCGGCGTCCTTGCGCCACGGCAATGATCGCCGCGAGGGACCGGGTACAACAGGCATCATCGGGCGCCACCTGTAACACGGCCTGCGCTCGATCCACTTCGCCGGCCGCAAGCAATCGCGACGCCTCAACGACGGCCGGTGGGTAGCGCAGTTCGTCTGTCGGTAGCAGCAAGGGAGGATAATAAATCGCCCAGGCCACCACGTCGGTGGTGACCACGGCAAGCCCTCGCGCCGGTGGCTGAGCAGGTTTTGCCAACACCGACTGCCCGGTCTTGACGTACATTTCGCCAAAGGCATTGCGGGCCAAGACATCGCCTTCGATGACGTCGATACGCGTGCCGTTCGCATCGGTTTGTACCACAAATTCAGTGCCTTCGATGCCGCCATTGAGATACGGGGTTTGTACGTTCAGCGACCGCGGCACCCGACTGAAGAAATACACGATCCCATGCACTACCCGGACATACCAAGGTTCAGCCGCCGCAGGTAGCCACAGTTGCGAGTTGGCCTTGATCCGCACCGTGGTCTGCACTTCACCAAGCCACACCGTGGCCCGCGCGGCTGTATCGGTTTCGATACGGTTACCGCCACACAGCCAGTATCCCGCCTGCACTGGCATACCATCCACCGTCACCACGCCGACAACGGCACGAACTTCCCCCAAGGCGTTGTCTTTCGAACAGGCATTGGCATGGATCGGCGGGTTCCAAGCACAGACCAACAGACACGCCACCAGCAGACACCACCTCATTCACCACCCCCAACCTTGACGATCAATCGATAAAGCAACCGGCCAAGCGCGCCCTGGGCCGAGAACCTCGTGCCGGCTTGCTTGGCTTTGGCAATTTGGGTCATCTCCATCGTGCACAACATCATCCCAATGGCGTCACGACACACAAATGATGGCGTCTTGGTCCGGTTTACGCTCGATAACATATTGTTTGGAACGTTCCAGATAGTACAACGCCGGGCCATCCTCCGGAAACCGCCGCAACAATCCCGTAAACGCCGCCTCGGCCGCACTCCATTGGCGGTTCTCGAACGCTTTGAGCGCAATCTCGAACCCACTGCGCAAAGCCCGCAGTTCCGGCGTTTGTTCCGCTGCCAAGGCCATCACTTCGGAAATATCGATGGCTTCGCTTCTGCCACGCAAACGAAACCGGCCCAGACGTCGTGTCAGCACCTCATTTACCCCTGTACACACTGACTGGGAGGCCAACACATACGTCCCTAACGTTTTGTTCAAACTCTCGATTCTTGCAGCGGTGTTCAGGGTATCACCCATGCCCGCAAACTCATAGCGCTGTCCAGCACGCACATCGCCCAGCACGACCGTCCCGGTGTGCAATCCAATCCGCGTACGAAAATGGCAACCCGTTAACGGCGAGATCAACCGCGCCACCTCGCGTTGACACGCAATCGCCGCTTGGATCGACGCAAAACCGGTATAACCGGTGCGATCATTCATCGCGCAGGGCCAAAAGGCAACGAAAGCATCCCCATCGATATTCAATACTTCCCCAGCGAAATGATCGATGGTGGCCGAGATCAGCTCGAAATAGTTCTGCGCAAAATCCGCTAACGCGGGCGTGGAAAGCTGTTCGGACAAACGGGTATAGGCTTCGATGTCCGAATACATGCAAATGCCGAACTCCTCTTGCCGAAAAGCGACCCGGCAATGGCGCCCGGCCCAATGCCGAATGCGCGCTGGCACATAACGCTGATTCAACCGGCGAGACTGACGATAGCGATACAGCGTCTCCCAAGCGAACACGCCGACCGGCAGCACAACCAACGGCGTCACCAGCGGCAGCCAGCGATACACAAAAGCAAAGCACAACAGGGCAACACCGAGATACGTACTACCTGCCGCAACCGCGAGCAGCACCCGCCAACGCAGGGTGCCCATGGTCGCCGCAACGACAAACAAACCGCCCATCGCGAGCGTGATCAAGCCTGCCAAACGCGACGGCAGCGGTCGAATGGCACGATCATCCAACAGGTTTTCGCATGCCGTCGCCAGCAATTCGACACCGCGGATTTGTTCGTATTTCCCGATCCCGAACGCCACAAGGAACTGATCGAGCGCATGCGTCGGCGACAGCGTCGACCACCCCGCGCCGACGAAGACAATATTTCCCGCGAGATGCGCATTCGTTTGGCAACCGGGGGATCGGATCAAACCCCGCCCGAGCAGAAAATCGCTGTAACTGAGGGTGCAAATCGACCCGGCCGGACCGAACAAGTTAAAAACGCGAAAGGCATCCTGCGGTCGGGCAGCGACCGGCTTAGCGG
>CAZWQC010000116.1:6760-7563 GCA_964635785.1 uncultured Ectothiorhodospiraceae bacterium | reverse complement strand
CGATGGCGAAGCGGCGGTTGCGGCCTGCTTGGACCAATTACCGGATTTGGTGTTGCTGGATGTTATGATGCCGGTGATGGATGGTTACGATGCGGCCAAGCAAATCAAACTGGCTGCGAGCCATCGGTTTGTTCCGATCATTTTTCTGACGGCTCTGTCGGATGAGTCGGATCTGGTGCGCTGCCTCCAGGCTGGGGGTGATGGGGTGTTGACCAAACCGTTTAGCGCGGCGTTTCTACAGGCGGAAATCGACGCAATGGAACGCATGCGCAAACTTTATCTGCATCAGCAGTGGCAAAGCGATGCCCTACGTAAACTCAATGCCCAAGTGCAACACGAACACGAAGTGGCCGAACAGATTTTTTCGTATGCGGTTAGCTCGCGCAACGTGACGGTGCCGGGGCTGAAAAGCTGGATACAACCGGCCGCGACGTTCAACGGCGATCTGATGCTGACGGCCTATCATCCTGCGGGTGGGCTCTATATTTTGCTCGGAGACTTTACCGGCCACGGGCTTGGTGCTGCCATCGGTGCGTTGCCGGTCTCCGAAGCATTTCACAGTATGATCAACAAGGGCTTCGATCCGGCCTCGATTCTCGAAGCCATCAACCAAAAGCTCTATACCTTGCTGCCATCGGGTATTTTCCTTGCGGCACTGTTTGTTTCCGTATCACCTGACTTCACGACGTTGGAAGTCTGGAATGGCGGCTTACCGCCAGCGCTATTGGTCGATGGCAACAGCACCAAAATCAAGACTCAGCTGAGGTCGCGGAACTTGCCGCTCGGGATTAAGCGAGAACTGC
>CAZWQC010000116.1:0-6750 GCA_964635785.1 uncultured Ectothiorhodospiraceae bacterium | reverse complement strand
GTTGGCCGGTACAAGCGGGTGATTATCTGCTGGTATACAGCGATGGGCTGGTTGAGGCGCGTGATCTTTCCGGTGATGCGATGTGGGGTGAGGATCGTTTGCAAGCCGTGGTTGAGTCTTGTGAACGAACCGAAGCGATTTTCGATGCTGTACTGAACGCGCTGTCGGAGTTTACCCAAGGTGCCACACAAGCCGATGATGTCAGCGTGATCGGTATCCCTTGTCGTCCGGAAGTGCTCGCCATGGCCAATAAACATCTTCTGTTGCCGACGTCGCAATCCGCATCACTGCCTGTGCGGGTGAACACGGAGACCGTTTGGTCGGTCGAGCTCAGTGGGCAAGAAATCGCCCAGTGCAACCCCGTGAGGCTGTTGATCAATCATTTGGCGAGCGAGGCCAAGCTGGATTCGCACTTGACGACGCTACAGACCGTGATGCGGGAGCTGTATAATAACGCGGTTGATCACGGCATACTGAGATTGGATTCCCACCTCAAGGGTTCGGCGGAGGGATTTGAAGCGTATTACGTCGAACGCGATCGGCGGCTACAGCGCCTCAAGACTGGGTATTTGCGCATGGAGTTGCGGATCAATTGCGAGCCGCGACCGCAAGCGGTGACGGTTCGGGTCACTGACAGCGGCGACGGATTTGACTTTGATAAGACGGGATCGGCACCGGAGTTACCCGGTTGTTTTTTTGGTCGCGGGATTCCCTTGGTGCGCAATTTGTGCAGCCAGGTGCAATGGTTAGGTCAAGGCAATGACGTCGAGGCAGTGCTCTCGCTGGATGCGGATTGATCCTCTGGTGGCAGCTCGCCGGCGAGTCGTCCCGTCACCTCGTACACCAAGCCGAGCCCTTCGGCGACCGCCGCCAGGACTGAGTTAGCCTGATGAGTGGGTGGGTTGAGTCGAGCACAATGGGTAGCGAACACCAGCGATTCGTCCGACAACCCGATGCCAAGCTGAGCGAATGCCTCCTGCAAGCGAAGGACGTCTGCGCTCATCGTGTCGATGGCGGAGTGAATCCCTGTCGGATGATCAGCTGTCGCCATCACCACAGGTTGCAACGTGTTTTGTGTCTTTTGGCTCACGCGGTCACCTCAACGGACGGTGCGCGGAAACCGGAGTCCTTGTCGATACGCGGTTCGCCCTGGTCGCAGACCAGTTGATCGACGGTAAAGCCAAGTTGTCGCAGGCGTTCCCTCAGGGCGGGTAGCTTCGCCTCGACGCGCTGTTTTAGGCCATCGTGCATCACCCAAAAACGTGCGGCTAGGCGGCGGTCGGATAAACTGACGCGTAACCACACCGGCCCTGAGTCCGGCAAATGAAGACTGGCATGTGCCGACCAACGTGATCCGCTAGCGGATCGGTCGCCGCTTTCCTGCGCTATAACTAACGCGAGGACATGGTCGCCATGAGCGTCGAACACAGGAATTTCGAGGTGCCAACTCGGCAGGGACTCGGTTGCCTGGACTTCTTGGGCGAGTAATTGCCACAGCTCGATGCGCGCCAGAGCACCTCGAATGATGCGGGATAGTACCCCCGGTGTACCAAGGTGCTGGGTGATTGCGGTGAGTATGTTCGCATCGAGTCCGGGTTGTGGCTCGGCCCACGAGGACGCGTTTGGGGGGGCGGTGTTGGCGAGGTGTTCGGCGATGAGATGGGCGGCTGTGTCGTTTGGCGAGGCGGCTGTGCTGGCGCCGTTGAGTTCCGCTTGGGCGCGCATTAATGCCCCTTTAAGGTTGTTAGATGGGGTCTGCGCGCCGGTGCCGGGTACGGCGAGGTGGCCTTCGAACCACAGTCCGGCGGTGTGCAGACTGTGTGACAAACCTGCCGGTGTGATCAGCTGCGCGACGCGAGGGAGTGTTGCCCGCAGATCCAGTAGGGTTCGGTTCGGTTTTGCGTTGAGTAAGGCGCTACCCGCTCGGGCCAACAGTAATACGCTGTTCAAACCCAGTTGTTGGTTTAGGCGACTTGCTCGCCAGTGTTTGCGGAGTTGGCGTTCGGCGTCGGGCTGACGGCCGTTGATGGCGAGCAGGCGCATAGTGGCGCGGGGATGTACCTGTTCCAAGCTGAGGGTCACGTGATCACCATCGCGAATGGGAACCTGAGCGCGTACCGCGACTTCGCGACTGCCAATGCGTAATCGAGCTTGACCACCGCCGTGGCCCGGCGGTGTACCATGAATCACGGTCCCGCGCAAGATTTGACCGACCTGCCAGCGGGCCGTCGGTGCCAGCGGTTGGGTGGAGCCCGGACCGCCACCGATTCGCTTGATCGAGTTGCGATTATCCCCGGCCATCGGTGGGTGCCGACGTTAAGCCAGCAAGGCCATGGTAGCGGCGACTTCGCCGTCCGCCTCGCGCAAGACTTGCAAAGTGTCCTCGTCGGTCTGACCACCGAAAGTGAGTTTCTTGAATGCCGGCGTTGTTTCCGGGGAGGGGATGGCGGGGTCTTGCCCGGACTGCATGTTGTCGTACAACTGGGCGATGATGACGAGATCCGTATAGTCGCACGGGTTCCCCGTGTCGCGTTGCCAGTTTTCGGCGCCCTCCACGACATCGATGAATTCTTTGCTGAACCCCCAATATTCCATGACCAACAGGCCAGTCATGGCGCGCAGCTTATTGATGGTGGTTTGTAGATCATTGGGATCCACGGCCTCGTCGCGGTTGTCGACGAAACTGAGAATGGGAATAGCGCCGACATCGTGGAGCAGACCGGCCAGCAGAGCGGTTTCAGGGTTCAGTCCGCCACCGATTTTCCGAGCAATGACCGATGCCAACGCCGAGATCCGCACGCTGTGGTTCCACAGGTGTTGCATCAGTTGCTTAACCGTGGTCGACTTGGCGCGAAACGTTTGCCCCATGGCGATGCTCATGGCCAAGCTCTGTGTCGTTTTCAGCCCCAAACGTACCAACGCATCACGCACACCGGTGATTTCTTGGCGGCCGCGATACAGCGCGCTGTTGGACGCATGCAGGATGCGGCCGGCGACCGTCGGGTCCGTTTGAATGACTTTGCTGAGATCTTCGACGCCGACGTCCGGGTTGTTCGCCATTTGCCTGATCTTCATCGCGACCTCGGGCATGCTCGGCAGCTGTAGTTCATGATTGGAGCTGGCCAGGTAAATCGCTTGAAACAGCGCGCTTTCTTGCTCATCGACTTGGACCTCGCTGACCTCGTAAGCCGCACTCAGTTGCGCTTGCGTCGCCGCTTCGACGGCTTTGCGGGGAATTCGCAACAGCTTGCAAGGCGCTTCCGCCACGGCGAGGTAATTGGTCTGATCGACAAAGAGCGGGCGTAACGCACGGGGTGTCGCACCTTGCAAAACGCCGAGTTCGCGTCCTTCGTTGGTATCGCGCACGCGCAGTTTGCCAAGAACGAGATAGACCAGAAACTCAGCTTCCTCTTTGGAGACCAAACGCGAACCTTGCGCTAAGTCGCTGATCGAGAGTGTCTCGACAAGCGAGTTGCGAGCGTTCGTGTCCAGTTCATCTAGGGGCTTGAGCTTGGCGAGCAAGTCTTGAATCTTCATGCGAGACGAACCTAGTTTGGTATGGCGGATTGGAAACTGGCCAGCGTCGGTATGACATACGGCGCTACCGACATCAGCGGCATTGTAGCAGACTCTGTGCGCCACGGAGGACGTTTTTGCGGACTCAAGGACGCCATTGAAGCGGCATTCACGCTGGTGTCGGCACACGAGTTCAGCGCTGCCACCGTTGACCTGGGTGCTGCCATTGGTTTGGCTGATGGTCACACCCGGCGGCGGCTCGTTCTCGAAAAACAGCAGGTTGCCATCTTTTTCGCCGACCAGGGCATCGAGATCGCCGTCGCCGTCAAGGTCGGCGAAGGTCGGGGCGGAATACCTGGCCAAGTCGGTCAGGCCGAAGGCGCTGGCATCCTGGGCGCTGGCGAAACCCATCATGCTGGCTTCGACTCCGCTCAGCCAACGCCACTCCCCCCGCTCCCTGAGCGTAGCCGAAGGGAGCGTAGTCAACGTAGGATGGGTAGAGCGCAGCGAAACCCATCATGGGCCAAAACCTCGGCAGCGGTGTTGATGGGTTTCGCGGCCCATCGGCGTCATCATTCCATCATCAACGCCGTGCCAGGGCCGCTCTATCCATCCTACGCTAGCTTATCGTGCGGCAGCAGCCGACCATCGCGCACCAGACCGAGCAACACGCCACCAGAGGCGAAGGCGACGATGTTCTGGCTGGCCAGATAGACCAGGGTCTGGCGCAACAGGCGAAAGCCCAGCTCGGCATCGAAGGGCTGGGGTGGCGTCGCCCGCTCAGCCAACGACCACCACCCGCCGCTCCCTGAGCGTAGCCGAAGGGAGCGTAGTCAACGTAGGATGGGTAGAGCGCAGCGAAACCCATCATGGGCCAAAACCTCGGCAGCGGTGTTGATGGGTTTCGCGGCCCATCGGCGTCATCATTCCATCATCAACGCCGTGCCAGGGCCGCTCTACCCATCCTACGCTAGCTATTCCGCAACGCTCCAGCGTACATTTCGGGCCGCTGGAGCGTGGGAACGAGAACACCCATCATGCTGGCTTCGACTTCGCTCAGCCAACGCAACTGCCCCCGCTCCCTGAGCGTAGCCGAAGGGAGCGTAGCCGAGGTTTATGGATGATTTATGAACACTGCAAGACCATCCAACACTTCTCAAAATGCCTTGCCTTTAGGTCTGCCTCGCGTATCCAGAAATATAGTCGGCCACAATCGCCCCACATCATGCCCGCCGCGTCGTCGCTATCGAGCTGAAGCAACAGGCGCCATTCCCTGCGGCCCGCGGCCAGGGTCTTGGCCCGTGGATTGCGATAGCCGCTGGTGTTGCCGCAGTACAGACCGTGAGAGGCCAACTGGCACTCGAGATCCATGTCGTTGCCTTGGATAGGCGCAGGATAGCCGAAGAGCTGATGGGCCGGTTGGTCCTCGCAGGGCGCGATACACCAATCCTCCATATATTGCTCGATTTGGACCTCATTGAGGCCCAGGGCTTCGATGCGCTCGTCTTGGGCATCGGGATAACTCGTGATGATGGTAAAGGTCAAGGGCACTTTGGTAAAGAGGGCCTCCTCCGTTAAGTCCTCGGGGGCGGCTCGCTCGGCGGCCTCGCCAGGTGTCCCGGTGCAATAGATCACTCGCCAACTCCCGGCATCCTGAGGATCAAAGCCCCAGGTCTGTGCTTGCGTCTCGTAGAAGAAAAAGAGCATCCCACTCAATGGTAACCCGTGGTGCTCGGCACCAAGCAAATGTCCCGCGGGGAGTTCGGTCAGGTCGATCTGACACAGGAAGGCCAGCGGGGCGTCATTCCAGCGAGGCCATGGGATATCCGCCGGGAGTGTCGGGCGTCCCCCCACGTGGCTGCGTGTCGGTTCGGATGTCTCGAAGAGTCCGATGGCGGGACAGGCAAGGCGTTCGATCACATCGCGGTGGGCCTCGATGTCTTGGTCCGCTGGTGTCCTGTAGCGAGCCAATAGCTTATTGAATATAGATGTTTTGAATAGAGACATCGGTTCTCCTCACGAAAGGATGACTGCCCGCGACTGGCTTGTCTTAGGCAAGGCTTGTGGGCTCTCTTAAAGACTGTTCGCTGGTTACCAAGCGGTGGAGCTTGGCCGCCGGCGAAAACTTTCTCCTGCTTAGCATTGACTGTAGACATTACACAGCGTTGAGCGTTGAGCGTTGTGCATAGGTACCTCCGCTCGAACGACTTGTTCGCTCTTCTGCTCAGTCAACCGGCATCTTGATCTCATGATCGCAATCGCACATGCCAGACGGCACCTCGCTGCTCATGTACAACGCGCTGGAATTCACCGAAATGAGATTCCTGCTCACTGTAGACCGCGACGCTACCCGCGATGCGGATGATGTCGCTGTCCACCTCGATCAGTCTTGCGTCCGAGTCGGTGTATTTTTCGGGGAGGCAAGCGTGAAGGTCAAGGATGCTCTCGACAGAACCGTGCCAAAGAGATGCGTGCGCAGGACCCTTCCACCGCTCCGACACGAAACCGACTTGGAAGTCCCCATCGCATGAGGCGATTCCCCCAGCCTCAAAAGCAGAGGGAAGTAAAACCGAGACAGCTTGCTTATCCGGCTTATTCCAGAGCAAGGGCTTGCGCTTGGAATCAAGCCATCCACTACCAACGAGGTAGCCGGGGCCTGCATCACTTACCTCCGTACTCATGAAGCCTTCCGGTGGGACATCGAAACGTTGGCGTGATTCGATATCCCACCAACACGCACGCCTGTGACCAGCACGACCGATCTCGCCGACGACTTTTCCGTCGCCTATCCCGTGTGCGATTGTGTCTTCGTTCCCCTTCTCGGGCGCCAGCACACAGGGCATGCCACCCTGCCAGAACACCGCGTGGTAATCCAGATTGCGCGTCTTGGCAAAGCCTACGGTGATATCTCCGCGGTGCGCTACCGCTGTAACCTCCGTGAAACCTTGCAGCATGTACGCCGCCGGGACAAGGATACCCTCATGCTGCCGCCAAAACGCGGGCGTGTGTCTCGCGCCTTTTATAACCTGCCCGACAAGGGTGCCTGCGCGAGAAGAACGGATAACAGTCTTCTGTTTTAGCGCAAAGCCAGGCACAAGCTCTGGTCCAATCGAGGGCCACCAACAACCGACTTCAGATCCCCGTGAAGAGACCGCATTCCCAACGGGAACTCCATCGAAAAAACCAACCGCGGCACAAAAGGTATAGCGCTTGGGCGTTTGCAGAATTGTGACG
>CAZWQC010000115.1:1419-7578 GCA_964635785.1 uncultured Ectothiorhodospiraceae bacterium | reverse complement strand
TGTCATTCGAACCGAACCTGGCTATGCCTGGGTCGAGGCGGAGCAAGAGGGCGGTTGTCAACACTGTCTCGCCAGTTCTGCCTGTGGTACCCGTGTCCTCGGACAAGTGCTGGGACGCCGTCAATCAGCGTTACGGGTCGGCGATTCATTGCAGGTTCAGCCGGGTGCTCGAGTGATTATCGCAGTCGATGATAGCGTGCTGCTGTGGAGTGCAGCATTGATGTATGGCCTGCCACTACTCAGTATGATTGGGTTGGGCGCGCTCGCGCAACATGCGACCGCAACGGACGTGGCGGCAATGGCTGGCGGGCTGGTCGGTTTGGTAGTGGGTCTTTGGGTCGCAGCGAATCTCGGTCGGCGCGGTCACTTGCGAGCGAGGCAACCGACGATAAAGTGCTATGCAACGGCTCAATCATGTGCTCCTGCGTCCGGCTCATCCGCAACACGAGCTTAATTCATCATGACGCCATTGGGCTGATCGCATTCGGCGCGGATGTGGCACATCATTCTTCTCATTTTTTAAGGAGTTCCCTATGATACAGCGTTTGGTCAGCGCAAGTTTTGCACTGTGCGCCGTTTTTCTGATGAACGCTACCGCTTTCGCAAGAGATCTACCCGATTTCACGGAACTGGTCGAAAAGAATTCACCCGCGGTAGTCAATATCAGCACCACGCGTAAGTTGGCCGGCCATCCCACGGTTTCACCAGGCTTGCGCGCTCCCGAGATCCCTGAGCACGGCAACCTCGGTGATTTGTTTCGGCATTTTTTCGGTGGCGAGGGTGAACCTGGCTTACCCGACTTCTTCGATGCGGAATCGCTGGGTTCCGGATTCATCATCACAAGCGATGGCCACGTGGTGACCAATCACCATGTTATCAAGCAGGCCGACGAGGTCGTCGTTCGGTTAAGCGATCGGCGCGAATTCAAAGCCGAGGTCATCGGGACGGATACCCGCACCGACATTGCCGTGCTCAAAATCGATGCCGAAAGATTGCCAACGTTGACCTTGGAACCCAATCCGGACGAGTTGGCGGTAGGGGAATGGGTATTGGCGATTGGTTCGCCGTTTGGGTTCGATCATTCGGTGACAGCCGGGATTGTCAGCGCAAAAGGTCGAAGTTTGCCTAGCGAAAATTATGTCCCTTTCATTCAGACGGATGTTGCCATCAACCCCGGCAATTCCGGAGGACCACTGTTTAATATGGATGGCAAAGTGGTGGGGATAAACTCGCAAATTTACAGTCGAACGGGCGGTTTTATGGGGCTTTCCTTTGCCATTCCCATCGATGTGGCGATGGATGTCGTGGCACAACTGAAAGCTGACGGGCGCGTGTCCCGTGGTTGGTTAGGTGTTTTCATTCAACCGGTCACCCAGGACCTTGCCGAATCGTTTGGGGTCGAACGGCCGGTTGGTGCCCTGGTGGCCGAGGTCATTCCCGATAGCCCGGCGCAATCGGCTGACATTAGAGTCGGCGACATCATTGTTGCGTTCGGCGGCAAAGAGGTGCCGAGTTCGGCCGCGTTACCACCAATCGTCGGTACAACCCCGGTCGGGCAAGTCGCCAAAGTCGACTTGATAAGAGAGGGGCAATCCATGGTGGTCGAGGTATTGATTGGCGAGTTGCCCGAACAGGCAACGGTCGCGCAAAAGCCTACGGAGTCGCCCGATGATCGGGGTATGGTCTTAGGTCTTGAATTGACGCCGGTGCCAACGAATATCAAAGAGGCGTACGGGTTGGCCGATGACGGGGTGTTGGTTGCCAAGGTCATGCCGGGGATTGCGTATGACAGCGGTATTCGTAGCGGGGATGTGTTACTCAAGATTGGCGCCAATCCCGTGACTGGGGTCGAGCAGGCGCGAACGCTGCTGTCGAAACTGTCGAGCGAGAGACCCGTGCCCGTATTGATACACCGTAAGCAAGGCCCGATCTATCTCGCCTTGCGTACCGATCGCTAATTGCCGAGCAATCCGCGTGCGTTTTGCCTATCCCTTTGTTGCCATCTGGTGTACCATAGGCTGCTATGCAAAACGTTCGCAACTTCTCTATCATCGCTCACATAGACCATGGCAAATCCACCTTGGCTGACCGCTTGATTCAACTCTGTGGCGGTTTGTCCGCGCGTGAGATGAGCGAGCAAGTGTTGGACAGTATGGATATCGAGCGAGAACGGGGGATTACGATCAAAGCCCAGTCGGTTTCACTTGATTACCGAGCTCGCAATGGCGAGCTCTATCACCTCAATTTCATCGATACCCCGGGCCATGTTGACTTTTCCTACGAAGTATCGCGTTCCTTGGTGGCGTGCGAAGGGGCTTTGTTGGTCGTCGATGCGTCGCAAGGCGTCGAAGCCCAGAGTGTTGCAAACTGTTATACCGCAATCGATTTGGGTTTAGAAGTCCTGCCAGTGCTGAACAAAATCGATTTGCCAGCGGCCGAACCCGACCGGGTCGCGCAGGAAATCGAGGATGTGATCGGTATCGACGCCAGTCATGCGCTGCGCATTAGCGCGAAGACGGGCGTTGGCGTGCCGGACTTGTTGGAGCTGCTGGTTCAGCGAATCCCATCACCGACAGGGGATAGCGACGGGCCGCTCAAAGCGCTGATCATTGATTCGTGGTTCGACAACTACTTGGGTGTCGTGTCCTTGGTGCGTGTTATGGATGGGTATCTTGAACCGGGACAAAAGATTTTGATGATGCAGACGGGACGGAGTTATTTGGTCGACGAAGTGGGTAAGTTCACCCCGAAGCGAACCAAGATCGCGCGGCTGAAAGCGGGGGATACCGGTTATTTTATCGCGGCAATCAAGGACATCGATGGGGCGAAAGTCGGCGATACGATTACCACGGTGGCACGACCGGCCGAGAAACCGTTGCCGGGATTCCAAGAAGTGCAGCCGCGTGTATTCGCCGGTGTGTTCCCAACCGAATCGGACGATTACCCGCAGTTGCGCGATGCGCTCGATAAACTGCGGTTGAACGATGCTTCGTTGCAGTATGAGCCGGAAACCTCCCAGGCGCTCGGGTTCGGCTTTCGTATTGGTTTCCTTGGCATGTTGCACATGGAAATCGTGCAAGAACGACTGGAACGCGAATACGACCTCGACCTGATCACGACCGCTCCGACGGTGGTGTACGAAGTTCTCACCAGCAAACAAACTGTGGTGCGAATTCACAATCCCGCGGAACTGCCCCCCGTCAATGAAATCGCCGAGATTCGCGAACCCATTATCGTGGCGACCATTCTCGTTCCGCAAGACTATCTCGGCGCGGTGATCACGTTGTGTGTCGAAAAACGCGGGCGGCAGGTCCGCATGGATTACATGGGGAAACAAGTTTCCATCCAGTATCAGCTACCGCTGGCCGAAGTCGTGCTGGATTTCTTCGATCGACTGAAGTCGGTCAGCCGTGGCTTCGCGTCGTTCGATTACTATATCGACCATTTCGAAGCGGCTGACTTGGTCAAGCTGGATATACTCATCAATGGTGATCGGGTGGATGCCTTGTCGATCATTGTGCATCGCCATCAGGCGCAAGGTCGCGGCCGCGAGCTTGCCGAACGCATGCGCAACATCATCCCGCGGCAAATGTTCGAGGTAGCGATCCAAGCCGCGATCGGAAATCACATCATTGCTCGCACCAATGTCAAGGCCATGCGCAAGAATGTGACGGCAAAATGTTATGGTGGCGATATCACGCGAAAACGCAAGTTATTGGAAAAGCAAAAAGCGGGCAAGAAACGGATGAAACAAGTCGGTAAAGTCGCGATTCCGCAGGAAGCGTTTCTCGCGGTACTGCAGGTTGACAATAAAGACTGATCGGCGTAAAGCGTATTGTCTGTGCAAAATTTAAGATTGTTGTGGCGGGGGCTCGGTGCGACGCGGTTGCCCGAGCTTAACTTTTTTTGCCGCACCATTGAACCGGGCGGGTTGGGATAGAGTATATGCACTTCGATTTGGAACTTTTTTTGGTTGTCGCGACGTTCGTGACCGGGGCTATTTGGGCAGTTGCTGCGATATTGCAGCATCGGGACAAGGCGGCTACGTCAACCGAAAGCATAAGCCAACAGGTTGAGCAAGAGAAGAAAGAGCCGTGGTTCGTCGAGTATTCTCGGTCCTTTTTCCCGGTATTGCTGATCGTGTTGTTGTTACGTGGCTTTGTCGTGGAGCCGTTTCGTATCCCCTCCGGGTCGATGATGCCGACGTTGCTCGTTGGCGATTTCATTTTGGTCAACAAGTTTGCCTACGGAATTAAATTGCCCGTACTGCACCGTCAGCTAATCGATGTTTGGCAGCCGGAGCGCGGTGACGTTGCGGTGTTTCGGTTTCCACCGCAACCGCAAGAGGACTACATCAAACGGATTGTCGGGCTCCCTGGCGATCACATCGTTTATGCCGACAAGCAAGTCATCGTCAATGGACTAACCCTGCCACAGAAGTCAGTGGGAACGTATCGCGGGTCCGGGAGCGGGCGCATTATGAACGGGGCAGAACTTGTCGAAGAGAGGCTTGGCGAAATCGCACATGAGATTTTGCTACAGTCTGGTTTGTCCGATGACGTGGGTGAATGGTGGGTACCACCAGACCATTATTTCGTGATGGGCGATAACAGAGACAACAGTAACGATAGCCGCTATTGGGGTGTTGTACCGGCCGAGAATCTCGTGGGTAAGGCATTTGCGATTTGGATGCACTGGGATATGCGGGCGGGTGAACTGAAATGGCGCAGAATTGGGACTGTGATCAAGTGATTTTCAACAACTCGTAGACTAACTATGCAGAAAGGGGCAAAACGGTGATAGCAGGAAAACGTAAGCAAGTGGGCGCATCGTGGGCTGTTTGGATGATTTTTATCGCGTTGATCGGTATCGTTGGATCGTCGGCGCTACGTTTGGCCCCGACCTATATGCAATACCGCACGTTCCGGACGGAGATGAAAGCCGTTTTCGAAGAAGCAGTGACAAAAAAAATGTCAGTGCCGGCCATTGAAAGCGCGCTGGATCGTCGGATGACCATGAATAGTATCAACATTGTACCGAATGATGCGATCAAGATTAAGACTGATCCAAAATATCGTATCGAAGCGAACTTCGAGGTGCGCAAAAAACTCGGTTTCAACATCGACGCCGTGATGATGTTTAACCCGATTTTTGAGCAATAATTCGTCGCAACGTCAATCCGTCGTGTGTTCTTGGTCCATCCTGGGCAGTGGACGGAATCGTCTCTGGCGCTTGCCGATCTGGAATTTGGCATGATTGACTCGGAAACCTTCTGGTTGGAGCATCTCCAGGCATGGGTCCGGACGGGTGATACCCAGAGGGCCTATTCCATCGAAAACGGACTGGATCCACGTGCTTTTTCACGTTGGAAGAACCGCCTGCAAAAAAAAGGGCTGTGGTCAAAGGAAAAATCATCTTCCGGGTCTCCGATCGTGACATCGAAAGGCGAGTCTGGCGGCACGGCCCAACCGGGCAGCATTCTCGAGCTTCTCGACGCGGATGTGGTCGCCAACGAGTTGTTCCAAGAGGCGTTGACTCACCGCAGTGTCGGTGCGAAGAACTACGAACGCCTCGAGTTTCTCGGTGATGCCATTGTCAACATGGTTGTCGCCGAGGAAGTTTTTCATCGTTCCCCTGCCGCCAATGAAGGGGATATGACACGGTTGCGGGCAGCCTTGGTGAAAGAATCGGCTCTTGCTGAATTGGCCGTTGAACTTAACGTTGGCGACCTGCTTCGGCTTGGCCAAAGTGAACTGAAAAGCGGTGGTGCGCGACGGTACTCGATCCTTGCGGACGTTATGGAAGCACTGATCGGAGCGGTCTATGTGCTGAAAGGATTCGAACGGGCGAAGAGATTTGTGTTGAGTCTGTATGGAGAGCGCATTCTGCATATTTCTAAGATGTCGGTCACAAAAGATCCAAAAACGCGACTACAAGAGTTCTTGCAACGGCGGGGGTATCCATTGCCAGTTTACGAAATGCTGCGGGAAAGCGGCCGCGACCATGCAAAAACGTTTTTGGTCGGTTGCCGTAGTTCGGCACTGGGTATATCGGCAACCGGTGAAGGGACGAGTCGTCGTCGGGCCGAGCAGGCCGCGGCACAGCCGGTCGACCTCCCGCTCCTCCTCGGCGCGGACCGCGACCGGGGCGTGGAACGTG
>CAZWQC010000115.1:0-1409 GCA_964635785.1 uncultured Ectothiorhodospiraceae bacterium | reverse complement strand
CCGCCTTTCCCGCGTGCTGAGCTGGTTGGAATTGTTGAACGCAGGGTATCCATCGTTTCATAGGCTCTTGCGTCCCTCTCCCCGCGGAGGTCAGGATGCAGCAAACTTTTCTGCAAAAATTTTGCAACAATTGATACAAGATTAAGCGACAGTGGATTCGATGACACATTCCACGAATCTCAGCGAGGAAGACGGACGTTGCGGCTATGCCGGTCTCGTCGGGCGCCCCAATGTCGGCAAGTCGACATTGTTGAATCGATTGGTCGGGCAGAAACTGGCCGCGACAACGCGGCGACCACAAACGACCCGAAATCGCTTGTTGGGCGTGGTGACACGCGGGCAGCATCAATTGCTACTGGTGGATACGCCCGGTATTCATCGAGCTTGCGATCAGCTGTTGAATCGTACGCTCAACCAAACTGCGCTGAGCTGCTTGAGTGAGGTCGATGTCAACCTCTTTGTGATCGTTGCCGGGCAATGGCAAGCACAAGATGCCGTGGTGTTGCGGTACTTGGTGCAAGCGGGTAAACCCATTATTTTGGTTGTGAATAAACTCGATGGACTGAAGCGGCGCCAAGATGTATTACCGTTTATCGATCACGTGCAATCGTTCCATTCGTTTGCCGAGATCGTGCCGGTCTCCGCTAAACAGGGAACGAATGTTGTCGAGCTGGAGACCGTCGCTATGGCGCATTTGCCAATCGCGCCCATTTATTTTGCGCCGGACGAGGTGACCGATCGAAGTTTGCGTTTCATTGTCGCAGAACTCGTTCGGGAACAGTTAATGGAACGCTTGGGTGAAGAGTTACCCTATGTGGTTGCGGTCGTGGTCGATCGATTCGCCGACGAAGGGCGCCGATTGGCGATCGACGCGACCATTTGGGTGCCGCGAGAGTCGCATAAACCGATGGTGATCGGGGCAGGTGGACACCGACTCAAAACCATTGGACGAGAAGCACGCTACGTGATTGAGCGCGAACTGGAACGACCGGTCTTTTTGCGGTTATGGGTGCAGGTCAAGTCGAATTGGCTGACAGATCCAAACGCATTCGGTGCGCTGGGTATCGATGTGACGCATCACCCGAGCGCGACCAACGACTCGGTTTCATGGCGGTGAGTCTGCAGCGGGCTAGCGATGCCTTTGTGCTACACACGAGACGTTATCGCGAGCGAAGCCAGATTGCCGAGCTTTTGACCGAGAACGATGAACGGGTTGGTTGTCTGTTGCGCGGTTCGCGCCGAGGGTGTGGTGCATATCAGCCTTTTCGCCTTTTCGCGATTGGTTTGTCTGGCCGAGGTGAGCTGTTCACGGCGACTAGCATTGAGGAAAAAACGGTATTCGCGCTGTCACCGACGGGTCTGGTCTGCGGTCTTTATGTCAATGAGATCATTGTGCGACTGACTGCTCG
>CAZWQC010000114.1:0-7579 GCA_964635785.1 uncultured Ectothiorhodospiraceae bacterium | reverse complement strand
AAGTGACGTTGCGCTACGGACCCTTGCAAGCGGTCGCGGGTGGTGCGGAAAAAACCTGGGAAATCGGCATTCTTACCGTGCAAGTCATGGCGAAGTTGATCACCGGCGAGGTTTCGGTACGCAGTATCAGTGGTCCGTTGAGTATCGCCGAATACGCCGGCGTTACCGCAGCGGCCGGAATCGCCACGTTCTTGTCGTTTCTTGGTTTGGTCAGTGTCAGTTTGGGGTTGTTGAATCTACTCCCGATTCCGGTCTTGGACGGCGGCCATATCCTGTTTTATGTGATCGAGGCCATCAAAGGCAGTCCGGTTTCCGCACTGACCGAGGAGATCGCGCAACGCGTTGGCATTGCCGCGCTCGGCGCATTGATGTCGCTGGCGTTATACAACGATCTGATGCGTATGCTCGGCTAATCGATGCGGCGTGTTGGTTTCGCGTTGTGTACCGGCTTGTGGCTGGTTTGGCTGGCCGAAGTCGCGGTTGCGGACGTGTTTCGCGTGGCGGACATCGAAATCCTCGGCTTGCAACGGATCGCACCCGGCACGGTTTTTACTTATCTACCCGTCGATGTCGGCGACGAGTTCGATACGGCCGATACGGCCCAAGCGATCCGCGCCGTGTTCAAGACCGGATTCTTTGAGGATGTGGCGCTTTATCGGAACGGGAATGTCTTGGTCTTGGAAGTCGTCGAGCGACCGGCCATTGCCGAGGTGAACATCGATGGCAATCGCGACATTCCCAAAGAAGCCTTGGAGGAAGCACTGCAGCAAATCGGTTTGGTCAAGGGGCGGGTGTTTGATCGCATGGTGCTAGACCGCATGCAGCGGGAGTTGCAGCAGCAATATTTCGCCCGCGGCAAATACAACCTCAAGATCGATACCGAGATTCAGCCGCTCGTTCGCAATCGAGTCAAGATCGCGATCGACATCGAAGAAGGCCCCGTGGCGCGGATTCGTCAGGTGAGCATCGTTGGCAATCACGCTTTTACCGACGAAACTTTGCTGGCCTTGATGGAGTCGGGTTTGCCCGGCCCGCTCGCCCTATTCAGTCAACGCGATCGTTATGCCAAGCAAAAATTGGCCGGGGATCTGGAGCGCATTCGTTCCTACTACCTGGATCGCGGTTACCTCAAATTCGACATCACCTCCACCCAAGTCTCGATCACACCAGACAAGCGGTCGATGCACATTACCATCAACATCGAGGAAGGTGAGCGTTACCGAGTCAGCGATGTCCAGCTCGCCGGTGAATTCGTCGCACCCGAGGCCGAATTACGGGCGTTGGTCGATGTTCAGCCAGGCGACTGGTTCTCGCGCAGTGCGATCACTGAAGCGACCGAGGCGATCACCACTCGCCTTGGCGACGACGGCTTTGCGTTTGCCAACGTTAACCCCGTTCCGGACATCGACGACGCCAATCTGACCGTGCGTCTTACCTTGTTCGTCGATCCTGGCCAACGGGTCTATGTCCGTCGCATCAACTTTTTCGGCAACGAACAAACTCGTGATGTGACCTTGCGCCGAGAACTTCGGCAAATGGAAGCCGGCTGGTACGCCACCTCCAAAATCGAACGCTCGAAGATCCGTATCCAGCGTTTGAGTTTCATCGAGAATGTGGACGTCGAAACCCAGCGTGTACCGGGCAGCGACGATCAGGTCGATCTGAACTTCACAGTGACCGAGCGCCAATCCGGGGAGTTGATGGCCGGGATCGGTTTTTCTCAAGCCCAAGGCATCATGCTCAACGGCAGTGTTACGCAGCGCAATTTCCGCGGCGAAGGCAAAGAGTTGTCGGTGTCGGTCAATCGCAGTACGGTGACGACCCTCTACAGCATCGCCTATACCAATCCTTACTTCACCGTTGATGGCATCAGCCGGGGCCTGCGATTGTTCTACCGAGAAACGGACGCCGATGAACTCGGTATTAGTAGCTACAGCGTGGACCGTTTCGGCGCCGGCCTGAGTTTCGGTGTTCCCTTGAGCGAATACGATCGGTTTCGCCCGAGCCTCGACTACAGTTACATCCATATCGACACCGGTACCGACACGGCTACCGAGGTATTGGAATTTCTGGAGGATAACGGCAATGGCTATAACGTATTGTCGCTGGATTTTGCACTCGTTCACGATACCCGCGATCGAACCGTGTTTGCCACCCGTGGTAACAGGCAACAGCTCGGTTTTGAATTTGCCCTCCCCGGTCTTGATTTGCAATATTACAAAGCGCTCTACCAGTTCGAGCAACTATTTCCCGTGCAGGGTCGGTTGTCGGTAAGTCTTAGAAGCGAGCTCGCCTACGGTAACCGCTACGGCAATACCAGCGACCTGCCGTTTTTCGAAAAATACTTCGCCGGCGGAATCAACTCGGTGCGCGGGTATGAAGACAATTCGCTCGGGCCGTTGGACTCGACCGGCGATCCTTTTGGCGGCAATCTGCGTACCGAAGGCAGCATCGCTTTGGTCATCCCGCCCCCGTTCGCGCCCGAGAGCGAATCCGTGCGAATGAGCTTGTTCTATGACTTCGGTAATGTCTTTGCCGGCGCCGGCGATTTCTCGATCGACGCGTTGCGAACATCCCTCGGCGTTGGTATGACCTGGCTTTCCCCCATCGGTGCGTTGACTTTTAGTTTGGCAAAGGCGTTAAATGATAGGGATGAAGACGAATTACAGACCTTCCAATTTAGCGTCGGTGCAACATTTTGAGCGTGGCTGACCAATGTCACGCGCGATTTTTTGGGGCCGGGCGGCAAGGCAGCAGTAAAAGCCCGTGTTGGCAGCGTTGATGGAGGGATTTCTCGTGGCAGCCTAGGGCATCTAACGGCATCGTCACAAGCCATTGGCTGGGCCCGTTTTGGACAAGGTTCTCGTTGCGGCCGTGTTCGATCTGTACTGCGTGGTGGGATCAGTCGATGCGACTGGTTTCATCCTGACCTGCGCACAAGGAGAGGTATAGCGGCGAGAAAGTGATCGCACCCAATTATTTCGTCCATTGACATCCACCACCACATCATAGCGAACGGAGACAACGTGTTTTTCAGGCCATCTACGATTGTTTTGTCGGTCTTGTCGCTGACTTTTCTTGTCGCTCTACCGGTTTTGGCGGCGCCAAAACTCGGATTTGTCGATGTCGCCAAGATTATGGAACAAGCACCGCAAGCCGAAGCCGCGCGCACCGCGCTGGAAGATGAGTTTAAGTCTCGCGATGAAGCCCTGGTCAAAGAGCGTGAAGCCATTGTTCGGCTTGAAGAAAAACTCAAACGTGATGCCGAGATCATGAGTGAATCGCAACGAGCCGGGCTCACCGGCGAGATTCGCGACCGTACCCGCCAGTTCAAACGCGACCGCGAGGCCTTCCAAGAGGATTTCAACTTGCGGCGTAATGAAGCGTTGGCGTCGTTGCAAGAAGATATCTATCGGGTCATTTTGAGTGTCGCGCAAAGCAACGGTTATGACTTGGTTTTTGCCGATGCAGTCTATGCGAGTGAACAAGTCGACATGAGCGACTTGGTGCTCCGCGAGCTACGTCGCGCCTACCGCCGCTAAGCCGAGCATCGTGAAAGGCAAACCGGTGGGGAAGACACTGGCAGAGTTGGCCGAGCAAACCGGTGCCGAACTCGTTGGCGACCCGCTCGTGGTCGTTGATGGGGTTGCGCCACTGGGACGAGAGCGCCCAGGCAGTATCAGCTTTCTCGGTAACACGCGTTTGCGAAAGGTACTTGGCACGACCCGCGCCAGTGCGGTCATACTCAAGCCCGAGTTGTTGGCCGAGTGCCCTGTCGCCGCGTTGATATCGGCAAACCCCTACTTGACCTACGCTCAAGTGGCCGCCTTATTGCATCCACCGCGCCTGCAACCATTGCGCATCGATGCAACAGCGCGTATAAGCGAGCAAGCGAAGATCGCAGCGGGTGTTGGCGTTGGCGCTTACTCTGTCGTTGAAGCCGGTGTCGAGATCGAAACTGGGGTATCGATCGGTCCGTTTTGTTTGATCGGCGAAGGTGCCTGCATTGGCGCCGAGACACGCTTACTGGCGCGGGTGACCATTGGAGAAGGCACCCAGATCGGCAAACGCTGTTTGATTCATCCGGGCGCGGTCTTGGGTGGTGACGGCTTTGGCTTTGCCAATGATCACGGCGTTTGGGTGAGGATTCCTCAGCTCGGCCGACTGATCATCGGCGATGATGTCGACATTGGTTCCAACAGCACCATTGATCGTGGTGCCCTGGAAGATACTGTCATCGAGGATGGTACGAAGATCGATAACCTGGTGCAGCTAGGGCACAACGTCAGGATTGGTGCCCACGCGGCGATCGCCGCCTGCGTCGGTATTGCGGGAAGCGCGATGATCGGCAAACACTGCCAGATCGGCGGAGGTTGCCGTATCGCCGGCCACCTGGCCTTGGCCGATGGGGTGATTTTGACGGGTGGAACACTGGTATATAACTCGATCAAGTCAGCCGGTGTATATTCTGGGGGGGTACCAGCCCAGCCCAATGTGGAATGGCGAAAGAACGTCGTACGTGTGAGACAGCTCGATGAAATTGCCCGTCGCCTTAAAGCGCTGGAAAGACGGACACGGGATGGGCTCGGTGAAGTCGCTCGAAACGGTGAAGGCAAACAATATGGGTATGATGACGATCAATGAGATAATGCGGCTACTGCCTCACCGATATCCTTTTTTGCTGATTGATCGGGTGCTGGACCATCAGCCGGGGAAAACGCTGACAGCGATCAAGAATGTCACTTTCAACGAGCCCTACTTTCTGGGGCATTTTCCGGCCCGGCCGATCATGCCGGGTGTGTTGATCCTCGAGGCGATGGCGCAGGCGACTGGTTTATTGGCATTCGCTACCCGTGAAGCCGGCGTCGCCCCGGAGCAAGCGACCGCTACCGATGCGCCGGTCTATGACGCAGATCGAGCCAAACAGGCCTTGTATTTGTTCGTTTCCGTCGATAGGGCGCGGTTCAAACGGCAGGTCGAACCGGGCGATCAACTCCTCTTGGCGGTTCGCGTATTACGCGTACGCCGCGGTATGTGGCGTTTTTCCGGAGAAGCCACGGTCGCCGGTGAACTTGCCGCCAGTGCCGAGCTGATGTGCGCCGAGCGGGAGTTGAGCGGTTGATCGACCATCGGGCTGTGATCGACCCGACGGCGGAACTGGCCGAGGATGTCACCGTTGGACCGTTTTGTGTCATTGGCCCGAACGTGCGAATCGATGCCGGTACAACGATCGGCTCGCATTGCGCGATTAACGGGCCAACGCGGATAGGCCGGGACAATCGGATCTATGCATTCGCTTGCCTCGGTGAAGCTCCCCAGGACAAGAAATATGCCGGCGAAGCGACCGAACTGATTATTGGCGACCGCAACACCATTCGCGAGTATTGCACCCTCAATCGTGGCACCGTGCAGGATCGTGGCTGCACCGAGGTCGGCAATGATAACTGGATCATGGCCTACGTCCACATCGCCCATGATTGTGTCGTCGGCAACGAAACCATTATGGCCAATGGCGCCTCGCTCGCCGGCCATGTCCACATCGCCGACCACGTCGTTTTGGGTGGCTTTACGTTGGTTCATCAGTTCTGTCGAATTGGTGCGCATGCTTTCACTGCCATGGGTTCGGCGATCAGCCGCGATGTTCCCCCGTTTGTCACTGTCGCCGGTAATCCCGCCAAACCGCATGGGATCAATAGCGAAGGATTGCGGCGCCGGGGTGTCACCTCTGAGCGCATCGGGACGATCCGCCAAGCCTATAAAACGCTGTATCGCGATGGCCACCGTTTGGAAGAGGCCATTCGTCTGCTCGCCGTTCAAGCCGAGGCATGGCCGGATATTGCGGACATGGTGCAGTTTCTGGCCAGCAGTGAACGCAGTATTGTCCGCTGAACACCGGTGGCGGTGCACTGTCCTGATCTAGCCACTGACATTTCCCACTGACCGCCCCCAGACAATGGCCCCAGCACCCACTCAACCCATACCCACCAACAATGTCGGCTATCGGATCGGCATCGTGGTCGGCGAGCCGTCGGGGGACCTGCTTGCCGGCGCGATTTTGCAGGCGTTGAAAAAACGCCTACCTAGCGTACACGCCAGGGGTATCGCCGGGCCGCGCCTGTTGGCCTTGGGTTGCACGAGCCTTTTTCCCATGAGCCGTCTGTCGGTGATGGGATTGGTCGAAGTCGCACGCCATCTGCCGCAATTATTGCGCATTCGCCAGGCGCTGGTCCGACATTTCCTCGCCGATCCACCTGACCTTTTCATCGGCGTGGATGCACCGGATTTCAATCTCGGGTTGGAAGCACGACTGCGTTGCGCCGGTATTCCGACGATCCACGTTGTCAGTCCTTCCGTCTGGGCTTGGCGCACTTGGCGAGTGAAGAAGATTGCCGCCAGCGTCGATTGCATGCTGACCCTGTTCCCGTTCGAAGCGGCCTTTTACGAACAACATGCCGTTCCCGCTCGGTACATCGGGCATCCTCGCGCCGACGAAATCCCCCTACAAAACGACCGTGCGGCCGCTCGCAATGGCTGCGGTATCGCAATTGATGCGCGCGTACTTGCCGTATTGCCGGGCAGCCGCTTGAGCGAAGTCAAGCGGTTAAGCGAACCGTTCCTGCGGGCGTGCCTAAAGCTCCTGGCCGACGACAAAAGCGTACAGTTCGTCGCGCCCTTGGCCACGAGCGAAACCTTTGAGTATTTCCAAAGGATATTGAAGCAGCTTGCGCCAACCTTACCCATCAGGGTGTTGCAAGGGCAGTCGATCGAGGCCATGATTGCCGCAGATGTGGTGCTACTCGCCTCGGGAACCGCGACGTTGGAAGCCATGCTGGTCAAGCGTCCCATGGTCGTCGCCTACCGTGTCGCCCCGACGAGCGCCTGGCTCATGCGGCGATTGATCCATGTCCCCTACGTCGCGTTACCCAACTTATTGGCCGGCGAGCGTATCGTTCCGGAGTTGCTGCAAGAACAGGCGCAATCGGCTAACTTGGCTCAGGCTGTCCACGATTGGTTTGGTATGCCGGAGGTCGCCATTCAGGCATGGCAAGCTCGCTGTGCTGCGATTCACAAAGATCTTAAGCGCAATGCCGCCGAACAAGCCGCCGCTGTGATCACCGATATGCTCGAGGGACAACGGTGCCAAGCAAAGAGCTGATTGCTGGTGTCGATGAAGTGGGTCGCGGACCACTGGCCGGACCGGTCGTGGCCGCTGCCGTGATACTCGATCCGACGCGGCCAATTCCAGGACTGAAGGACTCCAAACGCTTGTCGCCGCGTCGCCGCGAGAGTTTGGTTGAACAGATCACGGCACATGCGTTGGCAATCGGCATTGGCCGGTGCGATGTCGCCGAAATCGACACGCTCAATATCCACCGCGCCAGCCTCGAAGCCATGCGCCGGGCGGTACTGGCACTGGCATTGGCACCCCAGCGACTGTTGGTCGATGGTCGCCACTGCCCGGAAGTCGCCTACCCATGCGAGGCGATCGTCGCCGGCGATGCCCGAATTCCCGCTATCGCCGCCGCTTCGATTGTGGCCAAGGTCAGCCGCGATCACGAGCTTGTCCGCTTGGATCGTC
>CAZWQC010000113.1:0-7636 GCA_964635785.1 uncultured Ectothiorhodospiraceae bacterium | reverse complement strand
CAAGTCGGCGTTGGTATCCGGTGCGACCACCGCTTGCACGCATCCTTGGAGTACTAACATTCGTCGCGGGTGGACCGTTTTCGACCATGCCCGCTCATCACGTCGCCGGGGCAGTTTGCGCCGCAAAGTCAACGGTAACGTCACCCGCCCGATCCGTGCCAGCCACAAAGCCATGGCGAAACGTCGACGGAAGGGCAACACGAAGCGCAGTAGCCGCTGCCACAGGCGTTCAGCGACGGGACGGGCGATGCGTTGTTCCGCCAACGCTCTGCCGATATCCAGCAACCGAGCAAACTGCACTCCCGACGGACAGGCGGTTTCGCAGCTCCGACAGGTCAGGCAGTGGTCCAAATGAAGCTGGGTTCGCCGACTGACCGGCTGACCCTCGACCACTTGCTTGATGAGATAAATCCGACCGCGCGGACCCTCCAATTCATCACCCAGCAAACGATAGGTGGGACAGACCGCGTTGCAATAACCGCAATGGGTACATCGCTGTAGGATTTCCTGTGCATCACGCCCTGCGGGCGTTTCCTTGATGAAACTGGCAAGTCGGGTTTGCATGGATGAGCTGTTTCATAAGTTCTTTGCCCATTCCCAGGTGGGGGAGGGGGCAGACAATTTGGCTGCGAGAGTCGATGCACACATTAAGATTTGCTACAGATCGAAATACATCCGCCCCGGATTGAAAATCCGCTGGGGATCGAGCGCCAATTTGACGTTGCGGTGCGTGGCAAATACCGATTCTGACAGCGGATGGAAGACCTCCACGTCACCGAGCTGTCCCCGAAACAGGGTGGCGTGACCACCGCTGGCGGCAACCAGTTGGCGGATTCGACCGGCCCGTTCATTGCCCTTTAGCCACCGCAGCTGACCATCCCATTCGAACAGCCACTCGCCGCCGAGTCCTAATGCGGGGGTGGCTGGCGGTAACCCAAAGCGCCACAGCGGTTGGTCGACGGCAAAGAATCCCAAGGCGTGATCCCGCACTTTCTGCCAAAAGGTGTCCCAGGGACGCAGCGTTTCACCACCGATCTGGTTCTTGGCGGCGTCAACGGCCGCGGCGGAGCCGCCAAGACGAAGGAAGAGCGAGCCGTTGTGCCAACAGCTGCCGGTGATGGGTAGGGAACGACCCGCTAACCGCACCAAGCGGGTCAGCGCAGTTTCGGCGCTGAGTTCTTGCACCACGGTCAGTTCTCGTTCCGGCTGCTGCGTCACCCGTAAGATCAACGACAGAATCACGCCAAGCGTACCCAACGACCCCACCAGCAACCGAGTGAGGTCGAATCCGCCACGGCTGCGCACGAACTGTCCACCGAAGTCGACAATCTCGCCATAGCCATTGATGAATTGGACACCGAGAACATGGTCCCGCATGGCTGCACCATAGGGCCTGCGGACCCCGGTCAATCCAGCGGCTACCGCCCCGCCGATCGTGGTTCCCGGGCCATAGCGCGGCGGATCGAAGGCGATCATTTGATTCTGCCGGGCCAACACCCGGTCGATTTCATCCAGGCTCGTGCCTGCCCGGACATGCAAAACCCGCTCTTTGGGATCGTATCCGAGAATGCCGCGGTGTTGTGTCACATCCAACGCGGTCGCCGCCACCGGATTGCCATAGAATGCTTTGCTACCGCCACCACACGGCGCAAGGGGGCGGTTTTGGGCAATCGCTGCGCGAACACGTTCGACCAGCACCTCACTGCGATCTTGACCTAGCATGCTCGTTGTTCCACCTAACGCGACTTCGCCAAACTGCGGCCACTGCCGAGTTTGGCACAGCGATGCAAATCCGGCAGTGTCTTTCCGGGGTTAAGCAGAGCGTCTCGATCGAGGGCGCGCTTGAGCCGGTGCAATTGGTTCAATGCCGGCAACTCCAACTGCGAGCAAATCGCATCACGCTTTCGCGTGCCAATGCCGCATTCGCTGACGACACTACCACCGACGGTAAGGTATAGCGCTAGGACTCGGGCGACCAACCAGGAGACGGCTTCGACGGCTTCGGTGTCGTTCGCATCGTACAAGACGATGAGATAAAGGGTCGCTTCGCCAGCATGAGCGATAAATGTGATGCGAAGTCTTTTCGTATCGGCGAGGGCAAGAATGCCGTCCATCACCTTTGGTAGTTGCTGCGGTGGTATGATGCCATCGGCTAACGCATGATTGGGCGCGAGTCGTCCGAGCGCGGCAAATGCCGCTTGTCGAGCGGCCCAAACTGCCGACAGCTCCGCTGCCTGCGTGATCACCTGACTGTCGTTTGGCTCATACCGGCGCAGCAGCGATTGTAACGTCTCCATTTCTTGCTCGACTTCCGGTGTCATCCCATCGAGTTCGCACAGTAAGACGGCTGCCGCTGTTGCCGGAAAGGCGCAGGACCGATGCGCCTTCAGTGCGGTGATGATCTGAGCCTCGAGCAGCTCCAAGGCTGCCGGGCGTATCCCGCTAGCGACAATCGCCGCAGCCGCCCGGCAAGCGCCGTCGATGGTAGCGAAACCTGCGATCAGCAATTGTCGAGTCTGTGGTCGAGGTAGCAATCGTACCGTTGCCTCGACAATCACACCGAGCTGTGCTTCGGAGCCGGTCAACAGTCCAATCAGATCATAACCGGGTGGATCGATCGCAAGATTACCCAGATCGACCAGTTCGCCCTCTGCCGTTACGATTTTCAATTCCAGCGCATGCTCGACCGTAGGTCCGTACTTTACACAATGAAGGCCGCCCGCATTGACAGCGATGTTGCCACCGATGGTGCAGGCAACCTGGGAAGTCGGATCCGGGGCGTAGAACAAACCGAATTCGTCCGCAGCGACACTGATGGCCTCGTTGCGGACGCCCGGTTGGACACGGGCATAGCGGTTATCGGGATCGATCTCGATGATTCGGTGGAGTTTCGCAAGTGAAAGCAAGACACCGTCAGCGCAAGGCATCGCTCCACCCGAAAGGCCGGTGCCTGCGCCACGCACCACCACCGGTATTTGACACTCGTGGCAATGCTTGAGAATGGCGCTGACCTGCTCGACGGTATCGGGCAAAATGACGAGCCTTGGCAGCTGCGTTTCGGTGACCAGACCGTCGCATTCGTACGCACGGCAATCCTCGGTGTCTTTGAGCATGACGAGTCTCGGTTGAACCTCGCCTAAACGCTCGACCAGGTTATCGAAGCGATCGATTTCGGCCATGACGCTCGCTGTGTTGGCTTGCCTATCGAGGTCCGCATGCGCACGGCGGACTTGCCACAAAGAACCCAACTATATCACCATCCACACTTGTGGAAACCCGTTTCTCGACCACGCTTGCCCGTTGTCATTGATCGATATCGCGCGGAGCCTGGTCGACATGATCGCACAGAGCATTGAGTCCGATGCAATTAGCAAACAATGCCCCCACGCAACTGGCAGTGCCGAGGTCGTCGACATGATGCAATGGTTTGCGGTTGCCGTCGGTGGTGCCCTTGGGGCGACCTGTCGCTGGTGGTTGTCAACCCGGATCTATGCCTGGCTCGGAACCGGCTTTCCTTTTGGGACGCTCGCCGTAAACGTCCTAGGCTCGTTGATCATGGGGGTAGCGGTGGCCTTGTTGCTCGAACGATTGAGTCTGGGGGCGAATTGGCGTGCCATTTGGATCATCGGTTTTCTCGGCGCCTTTACGACGTTTTCTACTTTCTCGATGGAAACCGTCAACCTGCTCGAACAAGGTGACGTGTTTAAGGCTATGCTTAACGTAGCGATCAGCGTCGTCGTTTGCGTTGGTGCGGCTTGGCTGGGCTTGATCCTGGGGAGGAGTGTATGAAGGTGACGGTCGTGCGCATTTACTTATCGGAAGGCGAGCATCTGCAGCAACCCCTCCTTAAACGCTTGCACGATACGGAGAAAGTTCGGGGCGTCACGGTTTTTCGGGGGATCTCGGGCTATGGCCAATCCGGTAAGCTGCGTGGTACCAGCTTGTTGGATTTGGCCCTGGACCTCCCGGTGGTCGTGGAGTTCTTCGATACGCCGGAGGTGATCGAGCGGGTGTTGGCGCACTTAAAAGATTTGTTGCCACCGGGGCATGTCTTGTCTTTTCCCGCGGAGTTGCGTTGATGGTTTGCAAACCGGTGGTCGGCATCGCACTGGGCGAGCGGATGGTTCGGGTCGAAGAGGAACTCCAGTATCAGCATGAGTTGATGCAAGCGGGATTTGTGCGAATCGGTCAGCAACTCGCGCAGCAGGGCGAGGACATGAATCGACGCCTCGAAGGAGTGGATAAACGCTTCGATGAAATGCTAACGCACATTTCATTCGGTTGGTCGTTTCATCGCGACCCGCAGTGGATTGGCGTTCGCGGGCTCGCGTTTTTTAGCACCGCTTGCCGTTGACTTCGCTTTGTGCCCCGGACAGTATTACCCGTCCAATCGATTCGTTAGGAAACTCGATGCTCGACCCCAAGCTGCTGCGAAACGACCCGGACTGGGTCGCACAACAACTGGCTAGACGCGGATTTCAACTGGATGTTGGTGCATTCAACGCGCTTGAGACGCAGCGCAAAACCCAGCAAGTTGAAACCGAGCGGCTACAAAACGAGCGCAACGCCCGCTCCAAAACCATTGGCCAAGCCAAAGCCCGCGGTGAAGATATCAAGGCCCTTTTGGCTGAGGTGGCCGATTTGGGCGATCGCCTGCAGGTCGCGGAGACCGCACTTAAGGAAGTACAACACCAGCTCGACGATTTGTTGTTGGGCATCCCTAACCTACCGGATGTTTCGGTGCCGGACGGACGGGATGCGTCGGCGAACGTCGAAATTCGTCGCTATGGTGAACTGCCAGCGTTTGATTTTCCGGTGAAGGACCATGTCGATCTTGGCGCTCAGATGAACTGGATGGACTTCGATGCCGGGGCGAAATTGGCGGGGGCCCGATTCGTTGTCCTGCGTGCCGCCATGGCACGGCTGCACCGCGCGCTGATTCAGTTCATGCTCGACATTCATACCCAGGAACACGGCTACACCGAGGTCTACGTTCCCTATTTGGTCAACGCCGAAACATTAACTGGTACGGGTCAGTTACCGAAGTTTGCGGCCGATTTATTCTGCATGGCGGGTGATCCGGGGTTCTACCTTATTCCGACCGCCGAAGTCCCACTGACCAATCTTGCCCGCGGCGAGATCCTCGACGACGCACAGCTGCCGTTGCGATTGACTGCACACACGCCTTGCTTTCGTTCCGAAGCCGGCTCTTATGGCAAGGATACGCGGGGGATGATTCGGCAGCATCAGTTCGAAAAAGTCGAGCTTGTGCAAATCGTGCGGCCCGAGGAATCTTGGCGAGCTTTGGAAGAATTGACTCACCACGCCGAGGTCATCTTGCAACGGCTGGAACTGCCGTACCGAGTGATGATGCTCTGTGCGGGGGACATGGGTTTTGGTGCGGCCAAAACGTACGATTTGGAAGTCTGGCTACCGGGGCAACAGGCCTATCGGGAGATTTCGTCCTGTTCTAATTTGGTGGACTTCCAAGCGCGACGAATGAAGGCCCGCTGGCGCAATCCAACCTCGGGCAAGCCCGAAGTGGTACATACCTTGAATGGTTCGGGGCTGGCAGTTGGCCGCACGTTGGTGGCGCTACTCGAGAACTACCAAGGTGACGACGGTCGGATCCAGATTCCTCGCGCCTTGCAATCCTATCTAGGCGGCGCCGAGTATCTGGCATGAGGGAATGGCCGTGGATCGTTACGATGCCGCTGGCGCGCTGCGGCAGTTCGACCGCTTCGCGGCAGTCTACGAAGAACATAGTTCCGTACAAGCGCAGGTTGCCAAGGCACTGATCGCGGGTGTTCGTGATCAGCCACGCTGTATTGTTGACATCGGTTGTGGCAGCGGTCTGGTTTGGCGCAACATTTCTTGGCCAGTCACCCGCTTTATCGCCGTCGATGCCGCGCCCAACATGCTGGCCCAACATCCTGTGGCCATCCCGATCGAGAAACGCTTGGGCGATTTCAATCGGTTCGGTGCGGACATGCCGGATGCTTTTGAGCCGCCTTTGGATTTGGTGATTTCTGCGTCCGCCTTGCACTGGGCCATTGACCTTGCCGGCGTGTTGGCTTGGCTTAAAAACTTGCCCGCGCGGCAACTCGCGCTGGCTTTGTTTACGGGCGAGACATTTCGCGAATTTCACCGCTTTACCGCGGTCACCTCGCCGATTCCTTCGCGCGAAACGATTGTCGACGCACTGCAACGGGCATTCGGGCAAACGCCGGAGTTACGAACCTATCGACGCCATTTCTCAGACACCCTAACGATGTTGCGCTATATCAAACGATGTGGCATCAGCGGCGGACGAGCTCGCGCCGGAACGTCACGCCTGCGTCAAGTCATCCGTGACTGCCCGATCCGCACGCTTGACTTCGAAGTCGCCTTGCTCTGGTGGCGACAAGCGACTCCCAACGACCAATGACCCACTAGACAAAGGCGTTTCTATGCAATCCGAACTCCACGAAATGCCCACGGTAGAGGCGTACGTCGGCAATACACCGTTGGTGCGCCTGCAACATCTGCCAGCATCGGATGGTGCCGTGGTTCTCGCCAAACTCGAAGGCAACAACCCAGCCGGCTCAGTGAAAGACCGGCCAGCATTGAGTATGATCAAAGGTGCCGAGGAACGGGGCGAAATTCAGCCTGGCGATCGCTTGATCGAAGCGACCAGCGGTAACACCGGCATCGCCTTGGCCATGGCAGCGGCGCTGCGCGGTTATCGGATGGAGCTGATTATGCCGGAGAACATGAGTGTCGAGCGGCGCAGGACGATGCGCGCGTTCGGCGCAGAGATTACATTGGTCAGCGCCGGGATGGGGATGGAAGGCGCACGCGACTTAGCGCTTTCGCTGCAGACTCAGGGACGCGGGCGGGTGCTCGACCAATTCGCCAACCCCGACAATCCCCTCGCCCATTACCGTGGCACCGGACCTGAGCTCTGGCAAGCCACAGGCGGCGTGCTCACTCACTTCGTCAGTTCCATGGGCACTACAGGAACGATCATGGGCACGTCGCGCTACCTCAAAGAAAAAGACCCATCTGTCATGATCGTCGGTGTACAACCGACCGAGGGCGCGAAGATTCCCGGTATTCGACGTTGGCCGCAAGCCTATTTACCGACCATCTTCGATCCGACCCGTGTTGATCGTATCATTGACGTCAGCCAAGAAGACGCCGAGGCAACCACTTGTCAACTGGCCGCCAACGAGGGCATTTTCTGCGGCATCTCTTCGGGCGGCGCGGTTTTTGCCGCGTTGCAATTGGCCAAGACGCTCACACTGGCGCACGTCGTCGCCGTGATTGTCTGCGATCGCGGGGATCGGTATTTGTCGACCGGCGTGTTTCCCGGTTAGGCTTGAAGGAGAAGCGATTTTGGCCGTCACCCGAATCAGCGCAAATCGTCCGGCCAATACCTCCCACCGTTGGTGTGTTTTTGAGCTCGCGCCGCCGAGTCCCCACGGGTAGCGTGCAAATCCCGGCGCGAGTGGTGAGCGATTGCCAGAAGATGGATCGATGCTTATCCGCAGCCAGTGCGCGCCCGGCTTGGAGATCATCGATGAGTGGGTGCCGCCATCCCGTGGGGCGGATATCAATCGTTTTGTCAGTTGCTGCGTCCCTTCCCCTGCAGGGA
>CAZWQC010000112.1:6854-7663 GCA_964635785.1 uncultured Ectothiorhodospiraceae bacterium | reverse complement strand
AGCCCATCCACCAAGCGGGGTTCATCATATCCCACAGATCGTCGGCAGTCACGGTTGCGCTGCCGGTGAGCCAGAGTCCGACACTGAGTAGCAAAGCGCTATAGCGATGGATCATAATGATTCCCTTTTTGTGTAGGATTAAGCGATGATTGAAACGCCATAGTATGGCGTGAAGTGCAAGCGGCTTCATCCCTTGTTTTTGATCCAATGGCGAGATCCACTATGATCCGAGAAGGCCAGATCGTCGATGTCGTTAAACGTCGCATCTTCCCGGGGCGGCTCACGATCGCGCAAGGGCGAATTGCGGCGATCACACGCTTGACCGAGGCACCGCGCGTCTATCTATTGCCCGGGTTCATTGATGCCCATGTGCACATCGAAAGCAGTATGTTGCCGCCGAGCGAGTTCGCCCGAGTGGCGGTGCGTCATGGCACCGTAGCCACGGTCAGTGACCCCCATGAAATCGCCAATGTCTGCGGTACGGACGGGGTGAGGTTCATGATCGAAAGCGGGTTGACGCAGCCTTTCAAGTTTTTCTTCGGTGCCCCCTCCTGTGTGCCGGCAACGCCGTTCGAGACATCCGGTGCAAGTATGGAGGCAAACGCGGTGAGAGCACTGTTACAGCGCAGCGATATTCACTATTTAAGTGAAGTGATGAACGTGCCGGGTGTCTTACATCAGGTGGCGGACGTGATGGGTAAGGTCGATGCGGCGCGAGCGCTCGGTAAGCCGCTCGATGGGCATGCCCCAGGGCTGCGCGGACAAGCATTGCAAGAGTACGTCCAAGCGGGGATTACGACGGATCATGA
>CAZWQC010000112.1:0-6844 GCA_964635785.1 uncultured Ectothiorhodospiraceae bacterium | reverse complement strand
ACCTATGCGGAAGGTCGGGAAAAACTTGAACTGGGAATGCATTTGCTCGTGCGGGATGGGTCGGCGGCGAAGGACTTCGATCATTTGCTACCGTTGTTACGCGAGTACCCGAATAAGATCATGTTCTGTACCGACGATTGTCACCCGGATGACCTGTGGCAGGGGCATATTAATCGATTGGTGGTGCGGGCCGTCACTGCCGGTTTCCCGTTGTTCGATGTGTTGTGTGCCGCGAGTGTTAATCCGGTGCGGCACTATCGTTTGCCGGTTGGTCTGTTGCAGCCTGGTGATCCAGCCGATTTCATCGTGGCGCAGGATCTGCGACGCTTCGCGGTGTTGGAGACATGGTGCGATGGTCGCCTGGCCTTTGCCGACGGGTCGGTGAAGCTGCCGAAGGTTGAGGTTACACCGATCAACCGATTTGCTGCTGTCGATGTCACGACCGCGGATCTTGCGGTTCCTGCCGCTGAGGTGGGTGCAGGAGGTGTTCGCGTGATTGTCGCGCACGACGGTGAATTGCGCACGTCGGAGGTCATTGAGCAACCGTCGGTGTATGCCAACGAGCTGGTTGCCGATCCGAGTCGCGATCTATTGAAAATCGTGGTACTGAATCGCTATCAGCCAAGGGCAAAGCCGGCGGTGGCATTCGTTCGTGGTTTTGGCTTGAGTCACGGCGCGATCGCCTCGAGTGTGGCGCACGATTCTCATAACTTGATTGCGGTGGGATGTGACGATCACGGTTTGCAAGCGGCGCTGCGTCAGGTCATCGATATGCGTGGTGGTTTATGTGTCGTTACCGCGAACGAACAGCGCGGGTTGGCTTTGCCGATCGGCGGGTTGATGGCCATCGAATCCGGCCATGTGGTTGCGCAGGACTACGCTGCGCTCGATGACCTTGTGAAAAGCCAGCTGGGTTGTCCGCTGACGGCACCGTTCATGACGCTCTCGTTCATGGCGTTGCTGGTGATTCCGTCGCTTAAACTCAGCGATCGCGGTCTGTTCGATCGTGACCAGTTCCGCTTGGTCTCGTTGGCTGCGGCTTAGGCACAAGGGGTGATGAAGTTGAAACAAAACCCTTCCCGGTCACCCGTTTTGGCAAGGCTTGTTCGGATTGCGAGCGAGTTGAGCCAATCGATCTGTTTGAAGAGATAAAGGCCATGTTAGCGACCCGCGATATTCCTGCCTCGCTCGAGGACCAGTATGCGCAAGAAAAAGCGATTAGCGTCGCGCTGATCGAGGGTTGGCTTAAAGGCGCAGCCAGTGTTACCAAGGTGCCGGCACGAACGAATTTGCTCGCTACACCGCAACATGAGCAAGTCGTTTACGTGGTGTCGGGGTACTTGCATCTGTATCTCGCGGACAAAGCGGTTCGATTGTACTCCGATGGCGATTTGTTCCTAGTCGATGCGGCGTTGGCCGGTTTTCGTTTGGAAAGTGATTTTGCCTGTGATCTCGGTTTTATTGCCCAGGATGAGTTCAAGCGGTTGATTGTCGCAAATGAGCAAGCGCAATCGTTATGGTGGCAATGGCTATCCTTACGCAACGCCATTTCGTTGGGCTTGATTGCGGCGGCGTTAGTCGCCGAGCCAAGCCACGATTTCGAATTCCAACAGTTTGCGCCGGGCGATGTCATCATTGCCGAGAATGACGAAACCACGGCGATTTACGAATTGGTGTCCGGGCGTGCCGACGTACGGCGGGAGCGGCAGTGGGTCGGCGAGATCGAGCCGGGCGAGTTGTTCGGTGAAATGAGTTTTTTTGTCGACAGTCGGCGTTTCGCGTCGGTGATCGCTCGGGATCCCTGTGTGGTTCGGGTGGTTTGTCGGGAGCATTTCGATCAGCTCATGCATGTCAATCCAACCTTGGCCATGGCCGTGGCGAGGACGCTGGCCAAACGGATCGCTGAGCTCAACGATCAGCTGGTTCGTGCCCAGCGATAAGGCCGCCTTCGTGCTGGTGTGGTGCCGGGTTGCTGCCGATGGTCCCGTTACTGGTAGTAATAATCGTATCGTGATAGCAGGCTTTGCGTGAAACCCCAGGCGTCGGCATAGCTCAATCCGCTATCCTCGGGAATGACAACCTTGACGTAGAGCTTGTTGCCGTATTGCGACTTCAATGCGCCGAGCTCGCGGTGGAGTTGGCCTTGATTGACGATCTGATAGGTTGAATCAGCCGGCCGTTTGAGTTCGATGCGCTTGTTCTTGCCGATTTGCAGGTAGCGTACGACAACGACAACCTTGCCTTCCGGCGAGCGTGCCGGGCGCACGAGTTGGTCGTATTTCGCTTTGAGGGTTTGAAACTGCGCCTTGAGTTCAGCATATTCGGCGGTGTTGTCCGAGCGGTCGTCGCGAAGCAAGCGGACTTGGTTGGCGAGCTCGGCTTGTCGTTGTTCGCTGCCGTCAAGCTGCGCGCGCAGCGTTGTCACTTCCTTGCGGGCGCGGGTAAGGGCAGTTTCCAGTTCTTGCGCGCGTGCAATTTCGCGCTGCACAACGCCGGTGTGTTTGGCTAGTTGTTGCGTGAGATGCTCGATTTCGCCAGCCTGTTGCGCGGTTTTGCGCGCGGATTGGTCTTGCAATGTCTGATATCGATCCTGCCAGTGCACGGTCGCTTCACGCGCTGTCTGTAGGTCGTCTGTCAGCTTGGTGCGCAGGTCTTGGCTGGCGCTGAGTCGCTCTCGCAATTGGGTAAGCGCGTTGGTCATGGCCGCCAATCGTTCTGCCTGGTCGATAATGATTTGCGACTGTTGCCGTGACTGGCCTTCGGATTGTTGCAGTTGTTCCTGCAAGGTTTCGCGCTGCGCTGCCAACGCCGTCACGTCTTGTAGCAACCGGGCCCGTCTTGATTCGAGATCGGCCAACCGTTGCTCCGCGGCGCTGTGCGCGGCGATGCTGGATTCCAAGGTTTGAGTCAACCGCCAATGGTGGATCATGAGAACAGTGGCGACCAGCATGAAAATCATGGTCACCACCATCATCAGGTCGGTGAAGGAGGGCCAGAAGTGCTCTGGTGCCCAACCCGGATGCAAATGCTGGCGCAGATCGACGAAACCGCGAAACATGCGTTACCGAGGCTCGCCGACGGCTGGTGACAGGGTTTTCGCCAGCGTCGCGTGGAGGCGGGCGACATCGTGGTCGAGGGAGTCGAAACGAGCCATTACGGTGGCGGTTGCATCGGTGGAGTCGTAACCTCCGGCAAGATGATGGTCTTGGACTGTTTGTATGCGTTCAGCGACTTGCTGCAGGCTGCGTGCCAAAGTCGCTAAATCCTGCAACACCGTATCGGTGTCCGGGGCATAACGAGGCAATAAGTACAACGTCGTCACTTCTTCCAACCCGCTGATCAGTCGCGTCTGGGTATCCAATAATTGCATGTAGAACAGCCCGAAGAACAGGTAACAAACGATGGCTGTGACCGTCGTGGTCAGTGCCGTGGACATGGCGGCGATGACCATGCCCATGCTGCCGGGATTTTGAAAGTTGCTGAGTAAATCCGATGCGCCCAACAGTGCCAGATTCAAGGAAAACAACGTGCCAAAGACGCCGAGCAGGATCAGGATGCCATTGATGAAGCGGGGAAAGCCGATACGGGTGGCTTCGTTGGCGGTGACCGTTGCGGCGAGTGCGCCATGATCGATGCTGCGGTTGTAGCGGGAAAGACGCAGGATTTGCTCGAAGCGTTGGAATATCAGTGAATCGGGCCAGATACCGTAGCCGGGATCGTCGCGATCATCGCGCATGGCTTTGGCGAACCGCGCCAGGGCGACTTCCTCGCGCAGGTAGCGCAGCAAGACCGTGACGATGCGGTATAAACCGACTAAAAAAAGAACGATAATCAAGCCATTTAGGATCAAACCGGTGACGACGAGTTGTTCTCGCCAGTAAAACGAGATGATGTCCGGTAACGCGAGGACTCCGAGGAAGGCGGCAAGTCCGCAACCGAGCGCGATGCGAAACAAGACGTTACGACTATGGTTGGCGGAAAATGGCATGGTGTCTCCAAGCAGATGCGTTGTACAGCGACAACGGCGGGGTCAAACCGCCATTATCGCGCAGTGTCGTCAAAATCTCATCGAGGCGCACTGCATTGACCGTCCCTCGATACTCGTCCCTTGCGGACCCGCGGCCCCGCACCATCATTGCCTCAACGTGTGCCGAATACGACGATGGTTTTGCCACGCACCGAGATGAGTTGCTCGTGTTCGAGTCGCTTGAGTACCCGACCGGCCATTTCTCGCGAGCAACCGACGATTTGGCCCAGTTCCTGCCGCGTAATCCGGATCTGATGGCCGTCCGGATGGGTCATGGCATCCGGTTGTTGACATAGATCGAGGAGGGTGCGCGCGATGCGGCCGGTGACGTCGTAAAAGGCCAAATGCCCCACTTTGCGACTGGTGCGAACCAAGCGATGGCTAAGCTGAAGTCCAATGGCAATGAGCAATTCTTGGTGGGCGTTGCTCAAAGGGCCTACGAGCAGCTGGTGTAAGCGGGTGTAGCCGATTTCGGCGAGGAGGCAAGGGCTGCGGGTTCGCACCAAGACGTTGCGCTTGGGTTGGTCGAGAAACAACGAGATTTCGCCGATGAAATCGCCTTTGTTTAAGTAATCGAGGATAATTTCCTGTCCCTCGTCGTCTTCGATAATGACCGAGACCGAGCCTTCCAGGATGTAATACAGGGTTTGTGCATCATCCCCCGGACGCATCAAGTCGGTACGCGTCGGATAGCGCCGCTGATGGCAATGAGCGAGGAGCTCGTCAAGTTTCGGTGGCGAGTAAAGGGCGGTGGTGGTCATGGTGTACTCGTGCGACTCAGTCGCCGGCTCATCAACAGTACGAGAAGATTCCCCGCCCCCGCTGCTAAAATCAATGCTGCCGTGGAATGCAGGAAGAAGCGACGGGGCATGAGGTAATACGACAGTTCTGCTTTCGTGTTACGCCAATTGTCGTTATCGAACAGCAGCGGATGCAGGATGTCCTGCCAAAAGGGCTTAAATACCGGTAGCACGAGAAGCAATGACAGGATCAGGCAGAGATTGATCAGTGCCGCCACGCGGGCGCGATCGGTGCGATAGGTCAGCACCAGGACGATCAAGCCGAGCCAAGCGAGGAAGAACATCCGGTCGTAGATCTGCCGCACTTCGGTTAAGTGACTGCGTTCTTTTTCGGTCCAGCGGGTGACGAGTTCGCCGCGATGCAAAAAGAAGGCGGTGAGCTCGGCGATACCACGTTCCGCCGTGGGCATGCCGATCAGTTCGCAGCGTGGGTGCCAGGCGCAATTGAGCTGGTACCAAGTCGGGACATAAACCATTGTGGCCAGCGGCAGATAGATGCTGAGGTACAGCAGGCTGGCCCAGCAAGCGATGGCGTTAATCGGTTTTAGCATGGGGATTGACCGGGGTGATCCATTTTGGCTTACGGATTCTGCGACAATTGGGTGGCGGAGATCGGTTTGATCAAGGCGCTCAAGCGCAACGGATTGTCTTTATGCAAGCGTGCGCTGTAAATAATATAGTTGGTGAGCACATGACGCAGGTAGCGTCGCGTTTCGTAGTAAGGAATCGTGTCGATCCATTGATTCGCGGACAAGCCAACCGTAGCCTCTTGCCACTCGCCGACGCGCGCGGGTCCGGCATTGTAGGCGGCGGTTGCAAGGACGAGCTGGCCGGCAAAGCGCGAGTGCAGACTGGCGAGGTAACCGGTGCCGAGATCGATATTGCGCTGCGGGTCGAGAATGCCCCATGCGCCAGGGTAGCGCAGGCCACGGCGGCGCGACTCGGCCCGTGCGGTGGCCGGCATGAGTTGCATCAAGCCGAGTGCGCCGGCACCGGAGCGCACATCCTGCATGAACGCGCTTTCTTGGCGCATGATCGCGTAGATCCAGGCGGGATCGATGCCATGCGAGGTGGCAGCGGCCAACACCGTCGTTTGGTGCGGTAACGGATATCGACGCGACAAATCGTCGTATGCCGAGGCCGCGGCCAAGGCGCGAATCGTGGCCCAGTGCCAGTCGAGTTCTGCGGCAAGTTCTGCGGCCATGTGTCGTTCGTCATCGGTCAGCCGCGCAAGCGATCCTTGCCACTCGCGGCGGGCGGCGGGCCACTGATTGATGCGCACGAGTTCAAATGCCCGCAGCACGCCCGGATGGCGAGAAAACAGTGCGCTCGCTTGGGCAGGGGTCGGTGCCGATCGAGTCTCATCCATCTCGGGTAAGGAATAGGACCGGCCCTGTTGGTCGGCGGCGAGAAAACCATAGTAGCCCAGGGTTGCGGCTAACCGGTCCAGGATTGTTCGGGCCGCATCGGTTTGCCCAAGACCCATTTTCGCCCGGGCGGACCAGTATTGCCATTGATCACTGGCACGCTTGTCTGCTGACAACCCGAGCAATGCGGTGTCGAGCGCGGCCCAGTCACGTGCACGAATAGCAACACGTGCGCGCCATATGGCGACATCGTCGGTGCGCCAACCGGACGGTAAGGCATCGAGTTCATCGGCCGCTGTTGGCAAGTAGCGATAGCTGATACGCAGGACGAGATCGCGGGTGACCGCGCCGAGTTCGGCGTCGCTAAAACGGTACCGTGCCTTGTGCGCACGCCAAACGCTCAACGCTTCGGCGGGATCGACTCGAGCGAGTTGCATCACTCCATGGCGAAAGATTTTCCGAGCCAGCGAGCTGTCCGTGTCAAGGCGGTCGTTAGCCAAATGTGTCTTGGGATCGGTGTGGACATTGCGCCATAGGGTAACCCAGGCGGCGTCACGCGGATTCAGCCACTTGGTCAAGTAGCCCGCCAAGCGCGTTTCGCCTCGCGTCATGGCAAGCGCGATGCGCTGCCAGACCACCTTGGAGGTGAT
>CAZWQC010000111.1:6851-7808 GCA_964635785.1 uncultured Ectothiorhodospiraceae bacterium | reverse complement strand
CCTCTTTGAGAACTTGCGGCCAGCTGATACGAAGCGCCGCAGTGGCATCAACGACGAACTGGCGGCACTTGAAACACGCATCGAGCGCCTGCGCGCCGGCCATCCGGATCGGTCCGAACGGCTCGCCACGGGCGGCGAATCATCCGGAACTGGAAACGACCCCATCGCATGCGCGCTTGCCGAGCGCAACCGAGAGGTCATCGCACGGCAACTCGTCAGCGGGCGCAAACTCGGTGCATTGCAACGAGACCGTCTCGCCGAGGAACTCGCTGCGATCGACGGACTCATCGGTGACTTGGAGGCTGGCAATGAGGTTAGCCTTGCACGCATCGACACGATATAAAGTAACGCATAGCCGTCTTCTCAGGTTGGTTCGACTCGCCTAGCTAGGCGAATTCCGTGCCTACCGTCTTATAATCTTGTTGCATAAGTTTTTTTTCGAGAGAGGTCTGCTGCGCGCCCTCTTCCCACGCGCAGCGAAGGGCATAAGCACCGAAGAGACGATCGATAGCTGTCGTGGTTATCTGCCAAACGGGGTGTTGCCATCGGCCAAACCGGCACCGACATGTTGCATCAACTCGGGGGGTATGTAGTCCAACCAACCGATATTCCCACACCTCAATTCATCCGATAATGCGGGTCGATCGCGTCCCGCAACGCCTCGCCCAGTAAGTTATACCCAAACACGGTCAGAAAGATCGCACCACCCGGAAATACCGCCAACCACCAATGAAAACTCGCTGACTGCACCGCTTGGTTAAGCATCTGCCCCCACGACGGATCATCCACAAGACCGAGCCCCAAGAAACTCAAGGTCGCTTCGGCGAGAATCGCCGAAGCGACCCCAAACGACGCGGCGACCAACACCGGCGCCATCGACCCGACGCCCGACATCGCGCCCGTCGCGCGCGATCGAGGGCTCTGGCTGCATGTGGACGGCGCCTACGGCGCCCCGGC
>CAZWQC010000111.1:0-6841 GCA_964635785.1 uncultured Ectothiorhodospiraceae bacterium | reverse complement strand
GGGTAGCATGTGGCGGAACAGGATCGAGTGCAGGGGCAAACCGCAGGCAATGGCCGCCCGAACGAAATCCTGATCCCGCAGCTTGAGAAACTCTGCCCGCACGTAACGTGCATAACCTGGCCAGCTGGTTATCCCGATAATGACCATCATCAAATACAAACTGCGTCCGAAAAACGCAACGAACGTCAACAACAAAAACAGCAAAGGTACAGCCTCGAAAATCTCGACCAAGCGCATCCCGACGATATCGACCAGGCCAGCGAAGTAGCCCATCAAACCCCCAATGACAATACCGAGCACCATGGCAATACCCGTCGCGACCAAACCGATCCCCAACGCAATACGGGCGGCATGAATCATTCGTGACAGTACATCAGCGCCATGTTTATCCGTACCCAGCCAATGCCGTCGATCGGGATCCGACAGCGGCGCCTGCAGACCCGTATCGCCAAAATCCCGCAGGTAATCCTTCGGCGAATAAGGAATCGGTGCCAGCACAACCCAACCGTAGTCGCCTGACCGCCTCGCCTCACGATAATGCTCATAGACCGTCAACTTCGGTGGCTGCAACACACTGCTTGCAATAACGAACACGACTATACTAATACACAGTGCTACCATGGCCACCCGCCACAGACGAACCCGTATCCACAACAAAAATGCGCCCAGCAGAAAAACCAGCAGCATTGTCCAATCGATTGGCGCCAACGCCGCAAGCGCGGGGCTACGAATCATATCACCTGACTGTAGTAACAAGGGCCGGGAATTGGCGAGAAATGGCGCGAACACGGCCAAAACCACCAACAAGCCGATCCAGGCCAGTCCCAAGCGAGCCCCCCAACGCTTGCTCACCGCCTGCCACACCTGCACCCCCAAACTCGAGGAAACGCCGCTGACCGATCCCGATTCAGTCATAACTCACCCGCGGATCGGCCATGGCATAGGCGATATCTGCCAACAAATAACCCAATAGATTCAACACTCCACTGATCAAAGTAATCGACAAGACCAACTCTCGGTCACGGTCTTTGACTGCCTCGACGGCGAGCTTGCCCATGCCATCGATGGAGAAGATGCTCTCCACGATGACCGATCCCATCAACAATGATGGAAGCAAACTCGCCGCCACCGTAATCAGCGGAATCAGGCTGTTGCGAAAAACATGCCGCCATAACACGACTTGCTCCGACAGGCCCTTGGCTCGAGCCGTTCGGGCATAATCCGACAACAGATTTTCTAGCACAGCCGAACGCGTCAACCGCGATAAAAAAGCAAATCCCGCATACGATAAGCAAATCACCGGTAACACGAGATGCCACAACCGATCGACTAAGAACCCCCGGGTAAACTCGCCTTCAAGCCCCAGAGAAACGACGAGCAATCCCGTCAACAAGCCAGTCATGGCCATCGCGACGACGCGCATTGCAGCATAGCCGAGATAACCGATTCCAGCCGCCAGCCCGCCCAGCATAACCGGCAGCGCAATCGTTGCGATCATTGACGCTTGGTCTAAACCACTTGCCATGAACCCACCGCCGACGATGCCTACCGTGGCCATAAAGACTGTTCGCCAAAGTCTTCCCGCGCCAACGCCGATCAGCGAAAAAACGATCACCCCGGCCAATCCAGCGAAGGTCAGTTTCACCGCATCCAGCGGAACACTCCAATGCGGCATAAACGGCATCACCAACGCCTCCCGCGAATTTAGACCGGCAGTCGGAAACCAATGCCAATACTGATCGCTGGCAAAAAAACCGATCAGCAACACCCCGGTCAACATGGTTGGAACCGACCACAATGCAAGCATGATCAGACTCGAGCCGACGTCGAACGGATCCCCGCGGACCGTCGCCGCCCGCATCCCGACAGCGATCGCAATGACATAAATCAACGGAATCGACAAGACGTTAAGCAATACCGTAATGGGCACACGCTCAGCCAACAATTCCCACACCGGTCGCCCATACCGAAAACTATCCCCGAAGTCCGTGCCTTTCCACAACGCAAACCCCACGACTTGGCCTTCCGGATCGAGGACAAACCCAACCGGAGATAGATTGTTCAACCACCGCAGGTATTGCAGCGGTAACGGTTGATCCAAACCGTATAAACGATTGTAGTAATCTGCCAACGCTTGCTTCGCCTGGGGCTCGAGGTTCTGCCCTTCGATCAAGGCTTGCGCACTGATGCCACCCGGCGCTGCGGCCATAATGGCGAACACGACCACCGTGATACCCAAAAGCGTTGGTATCATCAACAAGAAGCGGCGAATAACGTAGTTCAACATCACTATTTATCGAAAAAGTTTGGGTTGATTGCAAGATTCGGTAGTCGCCCGTCCGTGTCGGTCCCATCGCTACGACCTGTACCACGGTAAAGTCACTATCGAACACCAGGCCAGACCTGAGCGTTCGCCGACGTGATCACCCAGTACGCAATACACTCTCATTGCACATCCAGTGATCGGAACCGACGCGGCAGCGCTAGACGCCATCCCCCTTGATTGCTAGGCTGTGGAGCTGATCAACGCAGAGAAAACGAACATGTCGACACTCGAACGCCTCATGTACGGTTTGATCTGGATCGGACTCGTCCTCATTGCCGTGTTACCGATCCTGCCGGACGATTCCAATACGTTCGACCTCGTTTTGGCCATGGTCCGCATGGACTTCCAAGCCATCAATCCACTCACGTTCGCCGTATTCAACATGCTCGGCGTGCTGCCCGCCGCTTGTGCTGCGATCTTGCTCTACGACCACGACCAACCGCCACCGCAACCGTTTGTGATTGGCAGCTTTTTCCTCGGTAGCTTCGCACTTCTGCCCTATTTGGCGCTGCGCCGGGTGACAACCCCGTTACGGGCAGCACCCGGACGGATTATCCGCGCGCTTGGTTCTCGTGTGGCTGGAATCATTCTCATGACCATTGCAGTGGGTTTGTTTGCGTTCGGGATAGCCCAGGGAGATCTCGGTGCATACGCCGAGGCGCTCCTAACGTCCAAGTTCATTACGCTGATGTCCCTCGACTTATTGGTTCTAACCGCTGCGCTACATCGTTTAGTGGCCATCGATCGACGCCGGCGTAACCTATCGCGGCATGGCCCGATGGCATGGGTATCGTTGTTCGTCCCTCTCGCCGGGCCATTGTGTTATCTCATGGTGCGACCACAAAGCTAGCGCCGTCGCGAGCCGAGCATCAATCGTTTGATCAGTTCCCGCTCCCCCGCACGGGGAACGGGACAGAGCAGACTTTTCTGCAACCTGTTGCAACAATGCCTATCAAACCTTGCGATCGACGCAACATGATTCGATGCACTCAACGATGAACTCGACAAGCAGTCCATCGATATTTTGCGACCGTGCAACAAAGTCCTGAATCACGGTATTGCGTTGCGAAGCAGCTGCATTGACAAGCACAGCCGTCATATCGAATGCGAATGCTTGCTCACCGCTATCGATGGAGGTATGCAAACAGCTTCCGTCATCTTTCCAAGTAATCGCCCGTTCCGTGCCAGGTTTGTCGTAGCATAATTGGAAACCAATGATGCGATCGGCCTGGTACCAGACAAACAAATCGATGTATTCATCGGCAAACCAGCGGGTTTTACCGCTTTCGTGGTCTCTATGATTCAACTCGCGCAACATGAGTAGCTCAGAGTCGTTCGTCGCGTAGCACGAGAGCATACCAGGGCGGATTGGATACTGCAGCAAAAGCAATCGCGAAAGCGGCCCATAGGGTAGCATTGATTCGTGTTAGCATGAGGCTGTACTCAACTCGACTTGCCTAACTCCGATAACCCATGCTGCCAAGCTCTCCTCTGTGCGTCGACATCGTCCCGAATGGGGACATCAACCGTCACTTGGCCGAGCCCAATGTTCTTGCGGTCATCCGCAGCGATCGGGTCAGTTCGTCCGTTCCCCAGGGTGTCGCCTACGCAGCGAACTCAGAATCGCTCGATCCGCGCGCCATATCGGTCGGCCTGGCGACCGACCAGGAATCGCTTCCGCTCGAAGTCTGGCGGACCTCGACACCGGTGACCATCGAGCAACACGGCTTGCTCGGAATCGCCTCTACGCCGATGCTGACGTTAGGGCGCCTCATCCTTAGCGAGGCGGCGTTCCCCGACATCGAAATCGCCAGCGAAGTCGGCTATCGTACGATCCTCGACTATTTGCGTGTCAGCCCACACCCCTATTTGGTTCGCGTCTGGAATTACTTCCCGAATATCAATCGGCGCATCGGCACGCTTGACCGCTATCAACGGTTTTGCCTTGGCCGCAGCCGTGCGATCAATGGCACAACGCTATGGCAAACCCCGGCAGCGACCGCCATCGGGACTCACTCGCCCGATTTTGTCCTCTTCTTTCTAGCCGCTGCGTCGCCGGGCCTACGCGTGGAAAACCCCCGACAAGTTGCCGCCGACCAATACCCCCTACGCTATGGTCCACGCCAACCGAGTTTCGCTCGGGCCACCGCGAAAACCTGGGGCGAGAGCACACATTTGTATATCTCTGGTACCGCAAGTATCGTGGGTCATGAATCCAAGCATGACCATGTCATCAACCAGCTTGAAGAAGCCATGCGCAACCTGTATGCGTTGGTGACACAGGCAACGCAAGTTCTGATGCGGCCGCTGCCCGATACGCTGACGTATCTCAAAGTCTACGTGCGTCATCCCGAGCACCGACAGCAGGTACGCGACTATCTCGACCAGACGCTCGACGCGGCGACGCTACGCATGGTCTTAACCGGCGATATCTGTCGAAGCGATCTTCTCGTCGAGGTCGAGGGAATCTATGCTGAGCGTTGCCCAGCAAACGAAGGATGGACTTAGCATGGTTTTCACCATGCGCGGCCGCGCCTGCAACCGCTCGACCTCCAAACATGCCCGAACTCCCTGAGGTCGAAACGACGCGCCGCGGCATCGAACCCTATGTCCGTGACCAACGGATTACGCAAGTTTTGATTCGCGATCGTCGTTTTCGTTGGCCACTCGACGCGGCGTTTCCCGAGTACGTGACCGGACAGACCATCCGTGCCATCGATCGCCGCGGTAAGTATCTAATCTTCCGGCTTGACCGAGGCGGAATGATCCTTCATCTCGGCATGTCCGGCAGCTTGCGCTTGGTCCCCTTGAACTCCCTACCGGGAAGCCATGACCATATCGATTTTGCCCTCGGCAATCAACGCGTGCTGCGACTGCGCGATCCACGCCGTTTCGGTTCCCTGCACTTCGCTTTGCAGCCCGACGAACATTCGCTATTGCGAACACTCGGACCAGAGCCGTTGAGCGATGCGTTCGATGGTAAGTACCTCTACCAACTTAGCCGCGGACGCACCACCGTGGTCAAGACGTTGCTGATGAACAGCCAGCTCGTTGTCGGTATTGGCAATATTTACGCCAACGAAGCCCTGTACTACGCCGGCATTCATCCGCAACGCGCAGCCGGTCGCATTAGCTTGCGCCGTTACGAATTCCTTGCGCAAGCCACGAAGGACGTACTGCAGGCGGCTATCGCCAAAGGCGGCACGACGTTGCGCGACTTCGTTCAAAGCAACGGCGAAGCGGGCTATTTCCGTATCGATTTAGCGGTCTATGGCCGGGCTGGGCAACGTTGTCACTGTGGTGGGACGATTCGCCAAACCCGACTTGCTCAGCGCAGCACGTATTACTGTGCACGCTGCCAACGCTGATGGTGGAACGATCCGCGCTCGACGATCGCATCGACAGAAACCGAACGGTCATCGACACACCGCATTGCCTTGCCCTGACTTCACGAGATGGGTCGCTTTCCCACCTTCAGGCAGAACCCGGCCACTCTCGCGGCAATCGCCATCTAATCCATCGGCTCTGGCAATTCAACGACGAGCGCTTCCCCGATACCTCGGGGATCGGACGCGGCGCTGACAGCTCCTTGAGAGCGATCCCAACGGATCACTTGCATATTGCCGTATTGCCGCGGCAGCGATTGGATGGTATGCCCCAAGCGTTGCAGCATCTGCCGCTCGTCTGGTGATAATGCATGGCCTTCGACTTCAATTCGGTCGGGCAGGTATTGGTGATGAAACCGCGGTCGCGACACGACCGTTTGCACATCGGCGCCATCGACGATCGCCAGGGTTGCCAGCAATACCATGCTGATGATCCGACTGCCGCCCGGCGTTCCGAGGATACCGAGGTGGTCTGAATTCAACACTATCGTCGGAGTCATGCTCGAAAGCATGCGCTTTCCCGGTCCGATCGCATTCGCACGACCACCGACTAGACCGTAAACGTTGGGGCTGCCCGGTTTCGCCACGAAATCATCCATCTCATCGTTGAGCAAGACACCGGTACCAGGTGGCATAAACCCCGAGCCAAAGGGATAATTGATGGACAAGGTTGCCGCGACAGCGTTACCGTCGCGATCAAGAATCGAAAAGTGCGTGGTGTCACGACCCTCGCCGAACTCACTTTCTACCGGTGCGAGCTGATCGCTTGCAGTCGCACGATCGAGTCGGATACTGCTGCGCAACCCGGCGGCGTAATCCCGGCTTTGCAACCGCGCCAACGGCATCTCGATGAAATCCGGATCGCCCAGATAGGCGGCGCGGTCGCGATAGGCGCGACGCATGGCCTCAACCAAGATGTGCACGCGAGTCACGGGTTCCAAGGAATCGAGCGGATAGCCCGACAGTAGGTTCAGCATCTCGATCAAAGCAACACCGCCCGACGATGGCGGCGCGGCACTGATGATTTGGAAACCCCGATATTCACCAACAATCGGCGCGCGCTCGATGACCCGGTAGCTCGCCAAATCCTCCGCTTGCCAAATCCCGCCTGCCGCGCGAACCCCCGCCA